>JAZFUC010000001.1:0-3405 GCA_036446995.1 Dehalococcoidales bacterium
CTGACTGATATCCAGAACCGTTCCTTTACCGGTTCGTGGGGCTTTAATCCCAATCCGGTTGAAACAATCGTCTACAGTCTGAACCTGGCCAACCGTTCGCCGGGGGATGTCGTGCTGGAGTTTGAGGGTGAGAGTGTGACCGGCTATTGCTGGACGGCCGTGACCGAAGAGGGGAAAGGGCGGATAGAGATGATGGGCACCGACCCTCAATACCGGGGTAAAGGGGTAGCTAAAAGACTGATGCTCTGCGGGCTGTATCATCTGAAAGACAGGGGGGTGGGGGTTACCGTGCTGACCGTGGACAGCAAGAACTGGCCGGCCAGCGTTCTTTACAGTTCTATCGGCTTTGAAGTCACAGCAAAAAGCCTCTGGTATGAAAAAGTGATAGATTAGCCCGGCCTGACTAAGCGCTACTCAGGGCACGGAAACACAGTAATCGTCCATCACCTGGCGGAATTCGTCGACAATAGCCCTGGCGATGCTCGGCCAGCCGTATCCGCTGACCGTTTCCCTGACGGCTAATGCATCCCTGCTCTGCCCGGAAAGCTGCCAATCTATTTTATCGGCCAGCAGGTGGGGCTCGCTACCGCTAACCACATAGCCCGTCTCTCCCTGGCGGATAATGTTCTTCAGGTCGCCCACGTCAGTGGCTACCACCGGAGTGCCGCAGGCCAGGGATTCCAGAGCTACCAGCCCGAAGCTCTCGTAGTAAGAAGAAATCACGGTGACATCGGCGGCGGCGTAATAACGGGGTAAACTGTCCTGTTTGACCGAGCCCGTGAAAGTAAGCGAGTCCTCAATACCAAGCTCGCGGGACAGGTTCTTCAGCTTTTTTAATTCCCGGTGGCTGCTTTCATCCCCACCGATAACCACCAGCCTGGCTTCCGGATTAGCCTTCAGAAGAGGCAAAGCCCTTATCAGCTTTTCAGTTCCTTTTAACGGTTCAATTCTGCCTACGGATAATATTATCTTTCCGTCCCCGAAGCCCAGTTCCCGCCGGGCCGACTCTTTGTCCCCGGGCCGGAACAGTTCCAGGTTTACTCCGCAGGGCACGACACTGATTCTTTCCGGTGAAGCGCCGTAATGTGAAATAAGCGCCTCTTTCTCTTTCTCGGTCGGGGCAATGATGTGGTGGCAGGTCCGGGCCAGTTCCCCTTCCCTTTCAATACGGAGTTCCGGCTCATCCTCACCGAAACCGATGGTATTCTTAACGGCTCCCAGGGTGTGAAACATGGTGATATGGGGAACACTCCACCACTGTTCCAGGTACTGGCCTACCCAGGCTGAAAGCCAGTAATGGCTGAAAACCAGGTCATACCGGCGGTTGATATCTTTCCTGAAGGCCTCCAGGTTGCAGGCGAAATCGGGCAGATAGGAATATACGGCCAGCTTGGGGATGGGCTCTATCTCTCCGGCCAGGAGATGAATCAGCCGGGCGTTGTGTCCCAGGTTAACAATTTTGGGGTCGGCCGGGTCGTGTACCCGGGTATAGACATCAACCAGGTGCCCCTGCCTGCCCAGTTCGCGGGCCAGCTCCACGATGTAGACACTCATTCCGCCGGTGTCTTTCGCTCCCAGTGTGCCGACTGGGCAACTGTGAGCGCTGAGCATGGCTATTCTTAACTGGTTGGATGGCATCTGTTTATTTGTCTCCTTCAGAAGTTACTTGATGGTTATCCGGCAGCTGTGCAGGGGTACTTCCTTTCCGCCCAGGCGGTATTTATAAACCTCGTTTCCTTTCAGGAAGTCGAACTTTTTCTTGCCCTGCCGGATGCTTTCCTGGATACAGAGCACCTTGCTCAGCAGCCCTACGCTCAGCGATTCATATTCGCGGTCATAGCCGCTGTTATAGAGGTAAATAACGTCATTATAATCAAAGTACATAATCATCGCCGCCGGTTTGGAGTCCAGGTTGAGAACCCCTATTTTGAAAAGCCCTTTACCTGCCAGGGTATCGGCCAGCGACCTGAAAAAAGACTCCATATGGCCGGTCAGAAATTCGGCCTTATCAGACCTGCTCTCGGTAAACATCTTCAGGAAAGTGTCCATTGATTGATGGATATCGGCCCTGTCCTCCAGGACCCGGTACTCCACAACTCCGGCTTCTGTTAATCTCCTCAGCTTACGCTTCACCTCGTGACGCTGTTTGGATGTCAGCACTTCCAGGTATTCTTCCCATGTCGGGGGAAGGTCCATCTCCACGGAGACATCTTCAGGTTGGCAAAGGGTCTCATACCCCCGCTCACCGGCTGTTTCCAGCAGGCTGGTCAGCACGGTGGAATCAGGCCGCAGGGCCTGAAGGTCCAGCTGATTAATGCCCTTCTGCTTCAAATCATCAAAGAGGGCATTGAAAAAATGACTTTCTTCACCGGGGGAAATAACGAAGTCGAGATAATCGCAGACATCCGTATTGCCGATGAAGGAGGCCGTTCCTTCTCTAATAAGCAATGGGGCAATGCCGATTATTCTGTCATCCTGCCTCACCGCGCCCAGGTACAGCTCCGAGCATGGTTTGAACTCTTTCCACCAGATTTTTAACCAGTCGGGCAGGACGAAGACCGTATTCCACTCCAGACAGTGAGACGGATCATCACAACAGGCAGCCAGGCTGTCAAAACTTTCTTGCGTTACCGTAAAACTCATTACCCTAATATATAAGTGTAACACTTTGCTAAATCGTAATCAATGTGAGGATGACAGTTAGTGACTAAGGAGGAGATAGGCCGTATCTTACCACCAGCTGCTTTCCGGCCAGGAAAAGGACGCCCTCAACGGTGGCGGTCTTGCCTTTCATGAAGCCGGCCTGCTCCTCTTCATTCATCCCCGCCCAGATATCTTCCTGAATACGCACGCCGATTTCTTCATCCCCCAGGGTCAGGTAGATTCCCCCCAATCCCCCCGGATTTTCCACCGCCAGGGTTATCCGGCCTTTCACTCTAACTTCCTGGTCCACCATCTCAGTAGTTACCTGGTCCGGGGAGAGAACGTCTGCCTCTGACTGACTGCCGCAGCCAGACACAAGGGAGACAACCACTAAAACGGCCAGACAATAGCCTGTAAATCTCATAATTTCTGTTTGACTTACAACTGGATAATGCTTAAGTCCGGGCTGCCCGTATTGAGCTCAAGTATAGCCACGGTTCCCGGCCCGCGCTTGTAGTTTAGGAAAGTCGGGCTGCCGGGGCTGAAAAACAGGACACCATCCATATATTGCTTAAACAGGCGGTGTTCATGCCCGAAGATTACAATATCGGGTTTGCCTGACTTGTTCTGCTCCGGGTCAAGTCTACTTTCCCACCATAAAGGTAAGAAAGACGGAGTCATCGGAGCAAACGGTTTTTCATGTATAAGCCAGAGCGTTTGCTCCTCCAGCTTCAGGATATGTTTTTCTTTCACCCGTTTATC
>JAZFUC010000002.1:0-3073 GCA_036446995.1 Dehalococcoidales bacterium
ATTTTCGTTATTTTCCCGTAGGCAAAGCCGATGAGAATCACGATGAAAGTGGGCAGTACTATATTCAGAATATCAAGCATTACCTATCCCCAAAACAGATTTGCGGGAGGAAACAGCGGCCTAGCCGGAGCGTTTATACTTGTTATATGCCGTGTAATCAGGGAAATTTCGTCCTAGAAGCTCTGCCAGCCCAGCCCCTGGAGCTGACCGCGCACAAAGGCTGCCTGGCCGGCGTGCTGCAGATTGTCCGATAATATACTGACGAGCCGCACACCCACCGTAGGCAGCGGCTGGAAGCGCGGTTCGTTGAGTTCCCGGTCGAGGTCGGAATCCGAGAGGGTAGGAAAGTAGTTTTTTGAACGTTGGGCCACCGCCCGGTGGTAGGCCAGTAGTGTCTCGGCATCAGATTGCATGGCGGCCACCTGCTCGGGAGTGTTACCGAAACCACGGTCCGTGGAGTCGGCCGGACGGTTGAATTTAGCGTGCCAGCCGTCCTTTATCCAGAGTTGTTCCTCGTCCATCAGCGAGGTGATATGGTCATCCTGGACACGGGTCAGGTGCCAGACAAGCCAGCCGATGCTGTTTGATTCAGGGTGAGGCATCCATTTCAAATCATCCGGGGTAAGTCCCTTAACGGCTCTTTCCACTATCTCGGTAATACGCCCGTATCCATCCGTTAACAAATCTCTCCAATCCATAGTTACCTCCAAGAATGAGATGCAATAAAAGTGGTTGGCCGAGGGGAATTGTACCATTTTTCAGGTAAAGCCTCCAGTGAATATAGTGTAAGTATTAATAAACCCCATCCCCCTGAATCCCCCCCGATTTCATCGGGGGGGAAGAGTTTCTTTTAAGAGGGGCTTTGCTCCTCTTAAACCCCCCTTAATTTTCCGAGGCTTAACAATTGTCATTCCCGCTCCCGTATCAAGTACGGGACAAGCACCGCGGAAATGACAGACGAGGGAGTAGAGAGGGGGCGAAGCCCCCTCCCTAAAATGTTTTCCCGATGACCTTTTCAAAGGGTCATCGGGATTAAGGGGGTGAGGTTAACTAAAATATTAATATAAACTACTTATAAAAGCCGGGCAAACAACCAAATGCACACAGAACCTATTTGTCTGTACTATAAGTATAATATATAATAATTCTGGCCCGTTTCCGTTGACGGGAACTCCGGGCTGACGGGCTTATTAGTCATCATTAGGCGTAACATCTGATTCAAGATAGTTTTTCAGGAGGTAACCATGTCACCGACCGCTATAACCTATTTGGGTATCTCGGGTTATTTAGTTTTTTGGGTCATTTTTGCTTTGGCCGCCGGCCTGTTCCTGCGCAGAATATCCCAGCTGGTACGGTTTATGTTCCTGGGGCAGAAGGTATCAGGGATCGGACAGTTAGTGAGCAGAACCCTGAAAACCATTCCCATCGTGGTTGGCCAATGGTGCCAGTTGAAAAATCTGACCCGCCAGGATAGGGCCAGTATCGGGCACGCTTTTATGGCCTGGGGTTTCTTTGCTTTCAGCCTCTTCTATTTTCTATTCATTATTATCGGGGTCGGTTTCGGCGCTTCTGAATCGCTGGAACATACCAGTTTCTTCTTGTATTACACCTGGGTACTGGACTTCCTGGCACCCCTGGTAATGATAGGGGCGGCATGGGGAATTATCCGCAGATATGTTATCAGGCCGGCCAGGCTTAAAGGAGAACAGAGTTTTGAGGCTATGGTCATTCTTATCTCAGTATTGTTCCACCCCATTACTCACCTTTTAAAAGAAGCAACCAGTATTGCTCTCGGCCACCCGCCGGCCGGTCTGGGCGGTCCGCTGCCGCCGGTAAGCTCGGCATTGAGCTCCCTGTTCAGCGGCAGTTCGGTAGGCTTTTTAGAGACGGCAAATGTCAGCTTTTTCTGGGCGCACTGGCTGATTGTTTTGTTCGTCCTGGTCTTTATCGCTTATTCACGATACCTTCATATGGTGGCCTCCGTCTTCAATATATTTTTCCGCTCCCCACTCCCAACCGGCCGCCTGAGTTCTATCGATTTAGAGACCGCGGAGAACTTCGGGGCCAGCAAGATAACTGATTTTACCTGGAAACAAATCCTGGACCTTTATGCCTGTGTGGTCTGCGGTAACTGCCAGGAACGGTGCCCGGCAACCGCCAGCGGCAAGCCGCTTAACCCGAAGAAGGTAATTCAGGATCTCAAGAAACACCTTCTGGAAGCAGGTCCTGAACTGCTTAAGACCAAAGGTAACCCGGAAGCTTCACCGGACAATCCCGGCACATCAATTGCCGGGGATGTAGTAACTGAAGATGAAATCTGGGCGTGCACCACCTGTCGGGCCTGTGATGAAATATGCCCGACTTACGTTGACCATATTGACAAGATTGTTGATATGCGGCGCAGCCTGGTGATGGAACGGAGCCAGATGCCGGACCCGGTTCAGCAGGCGCTCCAATCCCTGACCAGCAGGGACCATCCCTGGAGAGGCACTACAAATACCAGGTCGGACTGGGCCGAGGGCCTCGATATAAAAGTGCTTTCTGAAGACAGTAATGTAGATATCCTCTACTGGGTAGGCTGCACCGCGGCTCTGGAGGACAGGAATAAAAAAGTAGCCGTGGCCACGGCCAAAATTCTGCAGGCGGCGGGGATAGACTTCGGTATCCTGTCCACCGAAGAGAGCTGCTGCGGTGACCCGGCCCGCAGAATGGGAGACGAATACCTGTTCCAGACCCTCTGTGAGAAAAATATTGAAATTCTTAATTCATATAATATCAAGAAAATCATCACCACCTGTCCCCATTGTTTCAACACCCTGAAAAACGAATATCCCGAGTTTAAGGGCAACTTTGAGGTAATCCACCACTCTCAATTCATACTCGACCTGATCAGGGACGATAAAATAAAAGTCGGGAATATAGATGAGAGTAAAACGGTAACCTATCACGATTCCTGCTACCTGGGACGCTATAACGGCATTTATCAACAG
The DNA here is from genome assembly GCA_036446995.1 of Dehalococcoidales bacterium. GTDB lineage: Bacteria > Chloroflexota > Dehalococcoidia > Dehalococcoidales > UBA2162 > JAZFUC01. The sequence goes on from JAZFUC010000002.1 coordinate 2,991, forward strand.
CCCAGGGATATACTGGACTCGATTGAAGGCATCCGGACTATTGAGATGCCCAGGTCCAAATCAAACAGTTTTTGCTGCGGCGG
>JAZFUC010000003.1:0-5136 GCA_036446995.1 Dehalococcoidales bacterium
TCCCGGAATCGTTTATCCGTTCATGGGTAACTCTGTTTGGTAATGGGGGCATATATTCCTGAATCCCCTTCCTGGCGTTCAAAATGGGCTTGGGCATATCCAATAAAATAATAAAGTGAGGGTGGTGCACCTGATCCTTGAGAAGGATATAGTCACATTTTACGGGAAATTACCGCCGGTTACAAACTGGCGTCCTTAATTGAGGCCGTTTATTATGAAAATCACCACTCGACATGTTATAGTGAACGGAAGTTAAATAGGGACGGTTTGAGCAGGCAAGTTGCTATAGCTCCGTTAACTTACGGCATCCTGATAAGTGATAAAACCATTGTCTCTGATTGTACTCGGTCCCCGGTTTGTGAAATAATTGGTATTGAAACGGATAACATATTAATTAAATGAGTAAAACAACAAATAATCTGACGGTACTGGACGATATCCCCCTGGAGCTCGACCTGCCGGCCGTGCAGCAGCGTCTCCGTATGCGTAATGACAGCCAGCGCATCAGGGACATGATTTCAGAATTAGTAACCCAGGTTAATTCTGTGGCCCGTCCCAAGGTGGTCTATAAAGTCTCTCAAGCCGCCGGCGATAAGAATCGTAAGGCGGTAGAAATAGACGGCGTTGAAATGGTCAGCTATATTTCCACCCTCAGCTTTAGTCAGGGTGAGACGGTTTTTCCTTATGTCGCCACCTGCGGAGTGGAAGTTGATGTTCTGAAAACCGAGTCCGGTGATTTTATGAGGCGTTACTGCCTCAATATAATTAAGGAGCTGGTCCTGCGAGCTGCCTCCAAGTATCTCCATGAGCATCTGATGAGTTCCTACCAGCTGACCGAGATTACCCGGGTTGCTCCCGGGGAAGCCCTCGGACCCCTGACCCAGCAGCGGCAGCTTTTTTCTATTCTGGGAGATGTCGAGGGTTATATCGGAGTCAGGCTGACGGACCATAATATGATGGTACCGGAAAAGTCCAGTTCCGGAGTATTTTTCGAGACGGCTGTTAAACTGGAAAGCTGCCAGCTGTGTCCTGATATGAAATGCAGTGGTAGAAGATTTCCCTTCGAACCTGAGCTGGCTGAAATCCACCACAGCGGTGCTTAAAACAATCCGGCCGGACCGGACTAACTAATCCCCTCGAAAAGGTCTTTTTCCCGGTGGTTGTTAAGCGGCGGCGGATATTCTCTCATAAAACTGTCCCGCGGTCCCTGTATCTTGCCGATTATCTCCATCATCCTGAAAAGCCCCGGCCGTCTCCGTCCGCCGGTGGACTGGCTGGCATGGCAGGCCACAGCCTGGTTTCTTGTTTCGACGGCTTTCTTGCTGAGACGGATGACAGCGTGAATTGGATAGTCCACTCTGGTTGTCTTGGTGAGGTCGACATCGCCGTTGCGGCCGAAATGGTGGGGGTCCTGCCCGAACAGCGGCATTAATTTAATCATGACTCTCATCAGCTTGCGGGAGCGCACCCCGAAATACAGTTTGCCAGGCTTAAACGCGGGGCCGGCTTCAGGGTATTGAGCCGGGTCACCGGCCGCGTAGAAGGCTTTAACAACCGCGTTGTGGGTAGCTATGTGGTCGGGGTGTCCGTATCCTCCGCCGGAGTCGTGAGTAACCACCACATCCGGTTTGATCTCCCTGATGATTTTGACCGCCCGGTTGGCTGCATCCTCAACGGTAGCCGTCGCCATAGAATCAGGGTGTTTATTATCTTCCGAACCCCGCATGCCCGAATCGCGATAGCCCAGGTAGTACACGCCGGCCAAACCCAGTACCTCCGCGGCGCATTTTAATTCATCCACCCGTAACTGTTCGATGGTATCGTGATTTGTCAGATGTTTAGGGTCAACCGTGCCTATCTCGCCGCCGGTTGAACAGACATAGTAAGCTTTCACTCCGGAAGCGGCGTACTGGGCCAGGGTGGAACCGATACCAAAACTCTCGTCATCAGGGTGGGCGCCGAAGAAAACCATTGTTTTTTGTTTATTCAATTCTCACCATCTGCAATCAAGCGTTATAACAATATGATACTATTTCGGGTCTGACACGGCAAATATGGTTTTACACAGTTTTGGCAGGTTTCAGGTAGTGAAGCCGTTTGCAGCCTGGATTATTGAAATAAATTCCTTACAACAATATACAATCTACCAGAGCCAAACAGGACTCTTCGGAATCTTTTATGTGGCCCGACGATTATAACTGTCTTCCCGGATATCCTGTTTAATTGTCCGGGAAGTTTGATATTGACAGCTTAACTACTTACAATATTCATTAGCTGATGAAACACCAAAGAGGACAGCCACAAGATAATAAGCAGTTAAGTTAGCGGGAGGCAACCATGGAAAAATATAAAAAAATAAATGCAGCCGACCGTCATTATTTGAAAGCTAGTGACAGTCACCCGGCTGATACATATTTTCATTTTTCGTTCGCTAATTATTATGATCCAAATAATATGAACTTCGGAGTTTTAAGAGTATTAAATGATGACAATGTGAAGCCGGATAGCGGGTTTACCACTCACTCTCACCAAAACATGGAAATTTTCAGTTATGTGATTGACGGGCAACTTACGCATCGTGACAGTGCCGGTAATCATGAAGTTCTCAGCCGGGGACACGTCCAGTGTATATCAGCTGGAACCGGGGTGGCACATTCTGAGCTTAATGAACAGAAGGACTGGTGCCGTTTTCTTCAAATATGGGTTGAACCAGAGGAAATAAATTTACCCGTTAGATATGACCTTCACAAGTATTCCATAGAAGACAGAAAAAATAAACTGTTACAAATTATTGCCAGTTCAATAGATAAAGACCAGGCACCCCTTTATGTTTGTCAGGATGTAAATGCTTATGTATCGGAATTAACAGAAAGAGGTGTAAGCATCTCCTTCATACTGGACGAAAACAGTCAGGCATATATCTACTGCTTTGAAGGAGATATAGACATTAATCAATATCCTTCATTGGGAGAAGGTGACTCATTAAAAATATCCGGGCCAGCCAATATGGAGTTCAGGCTTGCCTCTGACAAGGCGCACTTTATCATCATCGAGATGCCGGCCGCCCCGACAGATTAAGCGGCGGTTGCCTGAAGCTAATCGCTCTGGATAATACCCCGTTTTATCAGGTCATCAGCCACATCGTCGAGGCCGAGCTCACGCAGTTTATCAGCCCGGGGCAGGCCGGTGGCCGTGTCGGCACCCCGGTCCTCGTAATACTCGTCCAGGAGGGTGTCCAGGTAATCTTCGCTTTTCATTCCTTTGCCTATGCCGCCGGGGCAAGGTTCGTTCATCCAGCGCCCGTGGAGGGTATCATCTTTGCGGGTAACACCCATCCGGGCGTTAAAGGCCTTTTCCAGCATAACTACCCGTTCGGCTGATTTACAGAATTCTTCTCCGGTCAGTTCCACCCCGGTAACGGCTGAAAATATGGGGGCGTAATCAGCCATGTGGACGGCTTCCTCCGGTTTATACTTAATCGAAAGGGAAAGGGCGTTCATCATACAGATGCTCAACGAGTTCATTACAGCCTGGAAGTCCTGGTGGTATTTGACGCTTTTGCCTTTATAAGCCACCGTTAAGGGGTCGCCCACATCGGGAACACCAAAGAGACGCTCTGAGACATCCTTCCTGCCCTGCTTATCTATCTGGCCGTGGCATTTCAGGTGGTCGGCGCCACGGGGAGATACAGCATAGGCCAGCGCCCATTGAGGGAATCCCCTGACATCCTCCACTTCCGTCATTCCCTTGGAGTGGCAGACATATTTCTCCGCCTCGCCGCCTATCTTTCCGGCGGCAGCCACCGTTCCATCCGCCAGCAGTTCGCCGAAACCTTGCCGGGTGGCTATCTGGCCCATAATCTGCTCGATGACGGCAGTATCGCCCCACTCAAGGGCAATATCCCCGGTATCTTTTTCGCTAATCAATCCCCGCTGCCACAACTCCATTACCAGGCCGATGCTGGTGCCGGTCTCGGTGGCGTCCATTCCGTAGCGGTTGGCCAGGTTATGAAAGTGCAGAATCGCCCCCAGGTCATTCACCCCCAGGTGCATCCCGAGGGCGTCCATGATTATATACTCAAGCTTGCTGCCTTCCTCACCCTTGTATGGTCCATCAGGGATTTTCCAGCGGTGAGCGCAGTGGACGGGACAATTCACACTGCAGGAGATGTTTTTGATTACGTATTCGTCGACAAATTTATCCGGGTCAATATCATCAATTTTATCAAAGACCACATCCTGGTAATTCCTCACCGAGTTGCAGCCCACTTTGTTGTAAAGGGTGGCCAGGAAGGTAGTGCCGTACTTGGCGAAGCTGGCGATTCCGCGTGACTGATTGATATCCAGTCTTCTTCTCAGTTCCTCGGCTATTTTTCTCACCTCATCCGGCCTGGCTACGGAGATACTCTTATCACCGCGAACGGCAATTGCCTTGAGGTTTTTAGAGCCCATGACGCATCCGGTGCCCGTTTTAGCGGCGGCCCGGTAGCGGTCAAACATTATGTTGGCAAACCGCACCTGGTTCTCACCGGCCGGACCGATTGCCGCCACAGCCACATCCTTGCCCAGTTCACTTTCCAGGATGTCATTAGTCCGGTAGACATCCTCTCCCCAGAGATGGGCAGCGTCTTTAATGGTTACATCATCATTATTGATAGACAGGTAAACGGGCTTTTCCGCCCGGCCCTGGATGATTATATGGTCATAACCGGCGTACTTGAGAGCGGTGCTGAAAAAACCGCCCCCGTTACTGTCGCCAAAGATGCCGGTCAGCGGGGAGAGGGTGGTGACATGGGTACGGCTGCCCAGGGGAATAAGCGTTCCGGCCAGGGGGCCGACGCCGAAAATCAGCCTGTTTTCAGGACTGAGAGGTTCCACCTCCGGCGGTACTTCGTTCCAGAGTATTTTATCGTTTATTCCGCTGCCGCCGAGGTAATTTTTCTTCCAGTCCTCCGGTACCGGCTCGGTCGTAACCGCGCCTGCGGATAAATCTACCCTGAGTATCTTTCCTGCCCATCCGTTGCTCATACTTCTCCTCCTGCCCTGTCAGCCCGGGCGTTCGCCCGCTTAATGTATTCATCTGTCGCCTGGCTATAGGTTATGGCCCCGCGGGTGCAGCTCCAGACACAGGCCGGAT
>JAZFUC010000004.1:0-3009 GCA_036446995.1 Dehalococcoidales bacterium
GCATAGTCTTCACGTCCGGAGATTTGAAGGCAGCCACCTGTTCCGTGGTATGGCCGAAGCCGACATCTCCCTCGTCAGCAGGCATGTTGAATTTTGAGTGCCACCCATCACGAATCCATAACTGTTCCTCACCCATTAAACCGGATACCTGAAGGTCTTGCTGCCTGGTCAGGTGCCAGACCAGCCAGCCGATGCTGTTGCAGTCATCTTTAGGCCGCCAGTCCAGGTCTTCTTTACTCAGGCCATCGAGCACATACTCCAGGTATTCGGATACTCGCCCGTATTCGTCCGTCAGCATACCTCTCCAGTCCATAGGTACCTCCCCGGTATTTTTAAAGTACTTTAGATTAGACCCGCTCATTTGTATTGTCAATGGGGAGTTGGCTCATTTATCGGTTCTGTTTGCATCTTCTTATTTATACATTTACCAAATAGAATTTATATTTTTATCCGGTTGACCTCACCCTTCCCCTTTAAAGAGGAAGGGTGATACAGGAAGATGGGGTTTAAAGTAATTGCATAAATCTCAATATTTCGGGCTATTGATGACCTCATTAGGAAAAACCGAATATTACCTGTTCATCAGATTCTTGACTAAACCACTTTACAGCCACTACTATTTGCTCAGATAAAGGGGGTGGCCAAATGTCTCGAATTGAAATCGAACTGCCGGAAGAATACGTATTCTCAACGGATATTCCGGTTCGTATCAGCGATATTAACTGGGGCCGGCACCTGGGGCATGACGCAATACTCCCGATGATGGAGGAAACCCGGACGCGTTTTCTGGGCAGCCTGGGATTTACGGAAAGTGATATCGACGGGGCCGCCTTTATCCTGGTGGATGCCGCTATTATCTACAAAAAGCAGGGCTACTACGGGCAGACCCTTACCATAGACCTGGCCGTGACTGAATTAGCGTCACGGGGATGTGATATTGTCTACCGGATATCTGACCGGGAGACGGGGGATGAAATGTTCAGGGCCAAGACGGGCATGCTCTTCTATGATTACAAAAAGCAAAAAGTGGTTCTCATGCCGGAAGGATTCAGGACAAAGGTCTCGGGCCTGCAGGGACACCGCCGATAACAGATTAACTCAAATTAATATCATACCTGCCGCTCTTATTTCCAGGGCTTTTTCATGCCATGATTTTGGGTGGAACCGGGAGGATTCGGACCGCCTCCCTGAGTTAAAGGGCCGGTGGAATAAGGCAAAATGTTCTTTCCTCTGAAATCAATTATTTGTTTTTAAATATTGGTTAAAATGATAAAAATGGGGTAGCGGCAAGCGTAAACCCGGTTTGACAAAGCGGTCGAAGCGGTATACCTTGGAAGAGTTGGTGAAGAAAAACCAGCGCCGAAAATGAAGTTGCACACTCAACTTAGGCGACGTGCAACCTGCATCTTCAACATCCGGGCTATGGACCATTTTGGGTAACCGGTATTACTCGTTTTGAACTGCGGTTGTAGGGCCGTTTTTCAATTCAGTCCAGACAGTTTCATCCATCCGGGTGTAACAGAGAATTTTGGAGGATTTATGACGAAACAAAGTGAAGCTGTTGCCGACAGGCGACCCTATCGGGGTTCTCATTCCCCGGTAAAAAAAGCCATCATCCTTGCCGCCGGCATCGGTAGTCGCCTCGTCCCATTCACCGAACATTCCCCCAAATGTCTGGTAACCGTAAATGACGTACCGATACTCAGCAATACACTTACCCACCTGTCTGACTCAGGCGTGGAGGAAACCGTAATCGTGGTGGGATACCTTAAAGAAAAGATTTATGACCTGATTGGGGATTCTTTTAATGGTATGAAAATATCCTACATCGAATCCGACCGCTACGCGACGACGAATAACATCTATTCACTCTGGCTTGCCCGCGAGCATTTGACTGATGACGTCGTGCTGATGGATTCGGATGTGTTTTTCGAACGGTCGCTGCTCGATAAAATGTTTTCGAATGGGTTCACAAATGTCGCGGCCGTCGCCCGGCATGAATCCTGGATGTCCGGCACGGTGGTCAGCCTTGATAAAGAAGGAAACATCCAGGCGCTGCTGGAGACCCGTTACCAGGGTCCCCAATTCGACTATTCCAAAGTATTCAAGACTCTTAATGTTTACCTCCTTCGCCGTAATTTTCTGCAGGACCAGTTTGTGCCTCGCCTGGAGGCTTTCATTGAAGCCGGTGATGTCGACCAGTACTACGAAGTCATCCTCCATGCTGCGGCCTATAGTCAACAGCACAATATGGCCGCCCTTATGTGTGATGACATCAAGTGGTTCGAGATTGATGACGAAAACGACCGGTTGACAGCTGAATTCATGTTCGCCTCTCCGGAGGAGCGTTATGAAATCGTCTCCCGCGAACATGGGAGTTACTGGCGTTACGGATTTACCGACCATACCTATCTCTACAACCTTTATTACCCCCCGGAGGGGGTTTTTGACCATCTGAAGAATCACCTCCATGAACTGGTAGAGAGCTATCCGGTGGGACAGGACGCCCTGGCCGAACTCGTTGGCATGGCTATCAGTCAACCGGCCCACCGCATCGTGGTGGGAAATGGCGCTTCCGAACTCATTAAAATCATTTCGGGGCACTTGTGTAACCATCTGATTATTCCGGAACCGTCTTTTAATGAGTACGTCAACGCCGCACCCCAGGGGAAAATCACGGGCTTCGCCCTCAAACCACCTTCTTTTCAACTGGATGTAGACGAGTTCGCCGCCGCCGCCCTCCGGTGCCGGGCCGATATGGCGGTTGTCGTCTCGCCCAACAACCCGACTTCCATGCTGGTTCCAAAGGCCGACCTCCTGCGTCTGGCGGGAAAACTGGCCAGCCAGGACTGTCTCCTCATTGTTGACGAATCCTTCATTGATTTCGTTGAGGACCGGGACCAGGTAACTTTGGAGGAGGAAGTCGCCGAACATGAAAACCTGGTAATCTTCAAGAGCATGAGCAAGGCTTATGGCATCTGCGGGTTGCGGCTTGGCTACCTGCTTACC
>JAZFUC010000005.1:0-2387 GCA_036446995.1 Dehalococcoidales bacterium
CCCCGTAAGCGGGAGCTACCTCCTCTATACCGGGCACCGGGGCCAGATCCAGCAGTGCCTGACGCACCGCTTTCTGTACCGCGCTGAAGACCAGGCGTTCGTTCTGGAATTTTACCTCCGTCTTGGTGGGGTGAATATTGACATCCACATCCCCGCCGGGCAGGGAAATATTAATTACGGCCACCGGGTGCCGCCCCTGCATCAGCAGCCCGTGGTAGGCTTCTTCCACGGCCCAGGTGAGCAGCCGACTGTTTATCCAGCGTCGGTTGACAAAAAAGCTGAGGTAATTACGGTTGGCCCGGTTGGTGGACGGCGAGCCGACCATGCCTGTTACCTTGACGGTAGCGGTGGCTCCTTCTCCACAGACCGCTTGCTCGCCTTCAAGCTCCAGCATTCCCCGGGCTATTTCCAGTCCGTAAACCTCCATAATAGCATCGCTTAACCGCTGGTTGCCCGGAGTTCTCAGAGTGGACCGGCCGTCAATAGTCAAATCAAACTTTACCCCCGGATAGGCCAGGGCGTACTGGCTGATTACTCCGGAGATGTGGCTGTTTTCCGTGGCCGTGGACTTGAGGAATTTAAGCCTGGCCGGCACACTGCGGAGCAGACTCCGGATGGTAATGGTAGTCCCCCGGGCCCGCCCCCGGCTGCCCTGTTCGATTTTAACGCCCTCGTTAATTGTCAGAAAGTTTCCCGACTGGTCGTCGGCAGGGCAGGTGACCACTTCAACTCGGGCTACGGCCGCGATGCTGGGCAGGGCCTCGCCCCGAAAACCGAGACTGGAAATCGATTCGAGGTCGGTCAGGCTGGTTATCTTGCTGGTGGCGTGGCGCTGGAATGCCAGCTCCAGTTCGGAAGAAGGGATTCCCGACCCGTTATCGGATACCCTTATCAGGCCGACCCCGCCCCCGTTTGTCTCCACGGTTATCTGGCTGGCTCCGGCATCCAGGGAGTTTTCCACCAGCTCTTTCACCACCGAGGCCGGTCTTTCCACTACCTCCCCGGCGGCAATCCGGGAGACTATCTGCTCGTCCAGGAGTTTAATCGGCATCTCAATTACCCGGTTTTTATTTTACACGCTTCCGTGTAAAAAGTCAATGGGTTTTTTAATTTAATCAGTCCACTTTCTCTAAATTAGCGAAGCTGAGGAGGAGCTTTTTAAGCTCGCCGGCGAAGGCGATTACCACTTCGGCGTCGTCCTTGACAGGTCGGCAGCTGACCACCACCCCTTTGCCGAACTGGACATGCTGAACATGGTCGCCGGCTTTAAATTCCCCGGTGGAAACATCCGGGGAGGTCGGCTTGTTCCAGGAGTATATCGAGGCCGCCACCTGGCTTTCCCCCGCCTGCCACAGCTCACCTGATGAGACCAGGTGCCGGGGGATATCGGCGAGGAAGCGGGAGGGCTGGCCCACCATGCTCCGGCCCATCAGGTTGCGCCGGAAGGCCCTCACCAGGTAAATCTTCTGCCTGGCCCTGGTTATACCCACGTAGCAGAGTCGCCTCTCTTCCTCCATCTGTTCCGGGGCGTCGAACGACCTGAAATGGGGCAGGATGCCGTCCTCCATACCGACGATGAAGACCACCGGGAACTCCAGTCCCTTGGCCTGGTGCAGGGTAATCAGGGTTACGGACGAGACTTCCTCACCCAGCACATCCACATCTGACACCAGTGTCACCGCCTCCAGAAAAGAGGCCAGGTTTTCGATCGGTTTCAGCCCGGTATGCTCGGCGGCCACGGTACGCAACTCGAGTATATTTTCCCAGCGCTCCTCGCCGTCCGTCTCGCTCAGTATGTACTGCCGGTAGCCGGAACGCTCCACCACCCGGTCGAAGAGGTCGACCAGGGTAAGTTCCCTGCCCAAAGCAGCGAATTCATCCAGCAGGGTGGAAAAAGATGCCAGCATTTTAACGATGTGAATGCTGAAAGGCAGCTCCGATTCGGTCCCGGCCGATTCCGTCTTGGCGATTAACTGGAGCGCCTGGTACTGGGAAACACCCTTCGATTGTCCCCAGGCAGCCAGTTTTAAGCGGGTCTGCTGGCCGATTCCCCGCTGGGGCACATTGATTACCCGGGTCAGGCTGACGCTGTCGTTCGGGTTCTGGATGAGCCGGAGATAGGCCACCAGGTCTTTTACCTCGCGCCGCTCGTAAAACCGGGTGCCGGCCACCAGCTTATAGGCCGTGCCGTAGCGGATGAAGGCCTCCTCGAGGGCCCTCGACTGGGCATTGGTGCGGTACATCACGGCGCAGTCGCCCAGGCTGTAATCGCCCTGGCCGACCAGCCGCTCAATCTCGCTGACCACGAACTGGGCTTCTTCCTGTTCGGTGTAGGTTTCGACAATCGTGGCCGGCTCGCCCGACTCGTTACGGGTCCACAAGTTCTT
>JAZFUC010000006.1:0-2035 GCA_036446995.1 Dehalococcoidales bacterium
GGTAACTATCAGTCTGGAGACGGTGCTTGACGCCAATCCGGAGGTGATGATTGCCGGCGTCAATCATGTAAACGCCGGTGACCGGAATTTTCAGTTTATCGATACCGAGCCGCGCTTAAGTGATACCGATGCCCGGCAGAAGGGGAAAGTCTTTGAAATAGATGCCAACCTGGTGAGCCGGACCGGCCCGCGGATAATTGACGGCCTGGAAAAACTGGCCGAGCTGATACACCCGGAACTGTTTGGAAACTAGCTTTTTAATATTTATCACCTGTTATCTGGCTCGGACCAGAAGGATTTATTGAGATATGGCTGTAAATGAGAGCAAACCACCTGCCCTGGAGCCGTCTGTGCCGGTTCATTTCCCGCACCGGCGGCGCCGGGCATTCTCCATTATTGGTCTGCTGGTGTTGCTGGCGGTGATAGCCGCCTTTGGTACCACCATCGGCAGTGTCCGGATTCCCTTTCTGGCCACACTCCAGATACTGCTTTCAAAGTTACCACTGGTAGATATTACCCCCACCTGGCCGAGCACCACGGAGACGATAATCCTGGATATACGCCTGCCCCGGGTTGTCCTGGCCGGTATTGTCGGGTCTGCCCTTGGCGCCGCCGGGGCTACTTACCAGGGTCTCTTCCGCAACCCTTTGGCCGACCCCTATCTTATCGGCGTGGCCCAGGGGGCGGCTCTGGGAGCTATAATCGGCTTTATGTTGCCCTTCGGCGGGCAGACAGCCGGATTCGGGCTTATCCCGGTCCTGGCCTTCACCGGAGCGGTGGTCAGCGTGGCCATTGTCTACAGCCTGGCCCGGGTGGGCAAGACACTGCCTGTAACTACCCTTATCCTGGCCGGAGTGGCCCTGGGGTCCCTCTGGGGGTCAGCCAGCTCCTACCTTATCATCACCAGTGGGGACAAGGTACAGGGGATTTTATTCTGGCTGATGGGCAGCTTCTCCCTGAGTGACTGGTCTGAAGTAAAAGCCGTGATTCCTTACGTGGCTGTCGGCCTTACTGTCATCCTCCTCTATAGCCGTTCGCTTAACATAATGCAACTCGATGAAGAGCAGGCCCAGCAGCTCGGCATCAATGTGGAAAAGGTCAAGATAATTCTTCTGGCCGCGGCCACACTGATAACGGCTGCCGCCGTCTCCTTCGTGGGCACAATCGGGTTCGTCGGCATTATTATTCCCCACGTAGTGAGATTACTCTGGGGACCGGACCACCGCCTGCTGTTGCCCCTGTCCGTTCTCACCGGGGCTATTTTCCTAATCATCGCGGACCTGGTGGCCCGCACCCTGCTGGCCCCCACCGAGCTGCCCATCGGGGTAATCACCGCTATTTGCGGTGTGCCTTTCTTCCTTTACCTGTTGAAACGCCGCAAAAGAGCCGTTTTCTTCTAAGGAGCAGAGCATTGATTGAACTTGAGGTAGAAAATCTGGAATTGGCCTACGGGAAAAACGTGGTGATGAAAGACCTGACTTTCCGGGTCTCACCGGGAGAGATGGTGGGGCTCATCGGCCCCAACGGCTCCGGAAAATCCACTGTTATCAAGGCAATGAGCCGGGTAATCCGGCCTCAATCCGGCAAAATACTGCTGGACGGGAGAAACATAACCGGCATCCGGAGAACGGAACTGGCCCAACTGATTGGCGTGGTGCCCCAGATGCCCCTCCTGCCCAGCACCTTTACCGTCTTTGAGATTGTGCTGATGGGCCGGAACCCTCACCTGGGACTTTTCCGCCATGAAAGCGCCCGTGATATGGAAATAACCTGGGAAGCGATGGGGAGAACGGCTATCCGGTCCCTTTCCGAACGTCAGATCGGTGAGCTTTCCGGCGGGGAAATACAGCGTATCATCATCGCCCGGGTGCTGGCCCAGGAACCGAAATCAATCCTGCTTGACGAGCCGACATCCAACCTGGATATCAACCACCAGGTAGAAATCCTTGACCTGATAAAAAACCTCTGCCGGGAGGATAACCTGATGGTGGTAATTACTCTGCATGACCTGAATCTGGCCGCCCAATACTGCGAC
>JAZFUC010000007.1:0-3680 GCA_036446995.1 Dehalococcoidales bacterium
GAGGGCAACATCTATTTTCCGCCTGATTCCGTGAACTGGGACTACTTTAAGCCGGGCGACAGGCAGTATACCTGACACTGGAAAGGGGATTCCAAGTACTGGAATATAGTGGCAGGGGATAGGGTGGAGAAGAACGCCGCCTGGAGCTATCCCGAGACGAAAGAAGCGGCTATGAACATAAAAGACCACGTGGCTTTTCACCAGGGAGCGGTAAAAGTAGAGAAATAGGGAGGTGGAGAGATGGCCAGGGTAGACATACTCATTATCGGGGCCGGTACGGCCGGGGAGTACGCCGCCGGCACCGCCATGCAGTACACTGACTCGATAGGCCTGGTGGAAAAAGGGCCTGTGGGCGGTGATTGTATATTCCACGCCTGTATTCCGACCAAGGCGATGGTGCTGGCCGCTCGCGCCTATACCAGGGCGAAAAGCAACGACTTTTTTGGACTGCCCGTGCTGGACAAGACCGCCGATTACCAGAAAGTGAAGGCATTCAAGGACGGGATTGTCTCCGGGATTGCCAAAGGGCGGGATGAAAGATGGACCGGACAGGGAATTCTGCTGTTCAAGGGTGACGCCCGTTTCATATCACCCAATGAAGTGAAAGTGGGCGATGAGATTATTACAGCCGGTTCGATTATTATAACCGCCGGTTCCCTCCCCTCCATCCCCCCGATACCGGGTTTAAAAGAGAGCGGAGCTATCACTAATGTAGAGGCCCTGGAGCTTGAAAAGGCGCCCGCCCGGCTGGCTATTATCGGCGGGGGGCCCATCGGGGTGGAATTTGCCGGCATCTTCGCCGCCTTTGGTTCTGCGGTGCATATCTATGAAGCGCTGGACAGGATTCTTATTAACGAAGACGAGGAAGTATCAAAGGCCGTCGCGGAGTCCTTTGCCGGAAAGGGCATAGAGGTGTCCAGCCCGGTCGGGGTAAGCGGGGTGCAGACTACGGATTCGGGGAAGCTGATTACGGCCAAGGCGGCCGATGGGCAGGAATTCAGCGCCGAGTACGACCAGATACTGGTCGCCACAGGCCGCAGGCCGGCCATAGACGGTCTTGACCTGGCCGCCGCCGGAATAGAGTCTACCAGGAAGGGCATAACCGTAGATGCCTCTCTCAGGACTAATGTGCCCCATATCCGGGCGGCCGGGGATGTCACCGGCACCTACCTTTTCACCTTTGTGGCCGGTGAACAGGGGAAAACGGCCGTGATGAACGCCATCGGCGGCCAGAATATTGAACTGAATTATGATGTTTTGCCGAGAGCAACCTTCTGCGACCCCGAGGTAGCCAGCGTTGGTCTCACCGAAAAACAGGCCCGGGATCAGGGTTACAAGGTAAAAACGGGCCGGTTTGATAACGCTAACCTGACCCGGGGAATAGTCTCCGGTGATACCGAAGGTTTTATAAAGATTGTCGCCGAGGAGAGCTCCGGCCGCATTCTGGGAGGGCACATCGTGGGAGCGGAAGCCTCCAGCCTTATTCACGAGGTGGCGGCGGCCATGGCCGGCGGCGTCAGCGCCGCTGATATCGGCAAAACTCTCCATGCATACCCCACAATGGCTGAAGGAGTACGCTACGCGTGTCAGGCAATAACGTAAACCTGCCCGGCCGGGAAAGGCGGGTGGCTGGTGGCGACTGAAAACCGTTCAAGATGGATAGATGTTTCCGTCCCCCTGAGGGACGGTATGGCCCACTGGCCCGGCGACCCGGGGGTCAGTATCAGCCGGGCCCGGGATATGGACAAGGGCGATACTGTTAACCTGTCCCAGGTTTCTATGGGGGCCCATACCGGCACCCATATGGATGCTCCTTTACATTTTCTCTCCAAGGGCAAAAGCATCGATACTCTGCCGCTGGAAGCGGTGATGGGCCGGGCCAGGGTGGTGGAAATCAGTGACGGGGAATCGGTAAAACCGGAAGAGCTTACTCGACACCGCCTCCGGCGGGGCGAGCGCATCCTGTTTAAGACCCGGAATTCTCCCCGGGTCTGGCAATCCAGCGGTTTTGTCGACGATTTCGTCTACATCTCGGACGCGGCCGCCGATTACCTGGTAGACAGGGGAGTGAGCCTGGTTGGGGTAGATTATCTATCCGTTGGCGCTCCTTCAGGGGGCAGTTACGTGCACAAAACCCTCCTTGGTGGGGGTATCTGGCTTATCGAAGGCCTTGACCTTACCCAAACACCGGCCGGTAAGTACGACCTTGTCTGCCTGCCTTTGAAGCTGGTTGGCGGAGACGGGGCTCCGGCCCGGGCGGTACTCCGGCCGGTAAAAAGGTAATTGCAAAAGGAATAACGAATGGCTGACGAATATGACCTGGCGATAATCGGGGCCGGTTCGGCGGGGCTGACGGCGGCCGGGTTTGCCGTTCAATTGGGAGTCCGCCTTGTTCTACTCGAAGAGAGCCGAATTGGTGGTGACTGCACCTGGACCGGCTGCGTGCCCAGCAAGACCCTGCTGAAAGCAGCCCGCCTGGCCCACCAGATGCGCTCCGCCGGTAAATACGGGCTGAAGGCCGTCAATCCGAAAGTGGATATTAAAGAAGTAATGTCCCGTATAAAAGAGGTTATAGCCGGGATATATGAAGAAGAATCGCCGGAGGCGCTGCTGGCTGACGGCATCGAGACACGGATCGGCCGCGTCCGGTTTATAGACCCCCACACTGTAACTGCCGGTGATACGACGATAGAAGCCCGCCGGTTTCTGATTACCACCGGGGCCCGTCCCTTGGTGCCGCCAATAAGCGGGCTGGATGGTGTTGACTACCTGACTTCTGAAACGGTCTGGGATATGGAAGAACTGCCGGAGCGCCTGCTGGTGCTGGGGGCCGGGCCGGTTGGCTGTGAAATGGCCCAGGCGTTCAGCCGTCTGGGCAGTCGGGTCACCCTGATTGAGGCCGGTGACCGGGCCCTGCCCCGTGATGAGCCGGCCGCTTCGGAAGTGATTGCCGAAGTATTCAGCTCCGAGGGGATTGACCTCCATTTTAACACCGCTGTTGAGAAAGCCTGGCAGGACGGGGATGGCATTCACCTCTCGGCCGGGGATAAGGTGCTTAACGGGGACGCCCTGCTGGTGGTCGTCGGCCGCCGTCCCAATGTAGATAATCTGGACCTGGAAAGGGCCGGAGTGGAATATAATAGGGCCGGCATAAAGGTTGACGGCCAGCTGCGCACCAGTCAGAAACACATTTACGCGGCCGGTGACTGCTCCGGCGGTTACCAGTTTACCCATTACGCCGGCTGGCAGGCAGCCATCGCCGTCCGTAACGCCCTGCTGCCCGGCTCGGTTAACGGTGTCAGAGAGAAGGTGCCCTGGACTACTTTTACCGACCCCGAAGTAGCCCATTGCGGTCTAAACGAGGCGGAGGCGCGGGAAAAATTCGGTGATTCGGTGATGACCTGCCAGTGGCCGATGGAGAAGGTCGACCGGGCGCAGACCGAATCGGATACTTCCGGATTCCTCAAGCTGGTGCACAAGAAAGACGGCACCCTGCTCGGAGCCACCGTCGTCTGCGGTCGGGCCGGGGAGGTGATTCACGAGTGGATAACGGCCCTGGAATGCGGCCTTAAGGTAGATGCGATGACCGAGATGATACATGTTTATCCCACCTATTCAGTTGCCGGTCAGCAGGCGGCCGCCGATATACGGGTGACACGGCTGCTCGGCGGAATGTCGGG
>JAZFUC010000008.1:0-3505 GCA_036446995.1 Dehalococcoidales bacterium
TTTATAAATTGACAAACCCCCCTGTTGCACATAAACTCCAAGTCAGTAGCGAAAGGAGAAAACGGATGAAGCAGCTGGTGAAATTATTTGAACCGGGTAAGATTGGCAAAATGGAGGTCAAGAACAGGATAATTTTCGGACCTTTAGGCCGTGGTTTTACTTTCGCCACCAAACCGGGCGGTTATCTCACGGATAGATTGATGGCTTTTTACGAAGCCCGGGCCAGGGGAGGGGTAGGGCTCATCCAGTTGACGGTGTCCGCTTTAGGCAGACCTTACTCCACCGGGCTGGTGTTTGGCCCCGGTTCGTTGAGTATTGTCGATGATGAGCATATCGAGGGCGCCAAGCGCTTCACGGAGGCTATTCACGCTCACGGAACAAAGGTCTCCTTTCAGATTACTCACCACGGGTCGGCTATCGCCCGGGCGGTGCAGGCCCGGCCGCCCGTTGATTATCCGGAACTTATGAGGGTTGTGGCTCCCACGGGCAAACGTGACCTCTTAACTGGCTTTATAACCCATTCGCTGACGGTTGGTGAAATTGAGGGAATAATAGAGGCCTTCGGCCAGGCGGCCAGACGGGGTAAAGCGGCCGGATTTGACGCAGTCAGGGTACAGGGCTGTCACGGTTACCTGATACATCAATTCCTGTCACCCCGGACCAACCAGAGGACGGATGATTACGGCGGCAGTGTGGAAAACCGGGCCCGGTTCGCCTGTCAGGTGACAGAAAGAGTCCGGGAGGAACTGGGGCCTGATTTCCCGATTATATTCAGGATGAACGGTGATGACTTCCTGGATGGCGGCATAACCCTGGACCAGGCCGTAGTTCATTCCAAAATGGTGGTCAAGGCCGGAGTGGATGCCCTGGATGTCTCCTCCGGACCTTTCGAGACCCACCACCGTCAGTTCCCGATGATTTATCAACGCTTCGGTGACCTCGTCCCCCTGGCGGAAACAATAAAGAAGGCAGTGGATGTGCCGGTGATTACTGTCGGTAAAATCGATGCCCGTCTCGGCGAGCGCGTTCTTGAGAAGGGTTCGGCGGATTTCATTCAGATGGCCCGGGCCCTGATGGCTGACCCCGACCTGCCCAACAAGGCCAGGGAAGGCAGACTGGATGATATCCAGGAATGCCTCTTCTGCGGGCATTGCCAGACCCGTATGGCCATCGATCCTTACGCCTCCTGCGCGATAAATATGTACCTGGGGAGAGAACTGGAGCCCGGCCCGAAACCGGCGGCCAAGAAAAAGAATGTTATGGTCATCGGCGGGGGTCCGGCCGGTATGAAGGCAGCCCTCACTCTGGCGGAACGGGGCCACCAGGCATCTCTCTATGAAAAGAGTGACAAACTGGGGGGACAATGGCGGATTTTATCCACTCACCGGCCAGGAACCGGCAGCTTAATCAGGTATCTGACCAGGCAAATGGAAAAAGCGGGAGTGCAAACTCATATGGGCCAGGAAATCACTACTGCGATAGTCAAGGAGATAAAGCCGGATGCCGTGGTGGTGGCCACCGGAGTCGTCCCGGCGCCCCTGGATGTCCCCGGTGTTAACAATGATAATGTCGTCCTGGCCACCGATGTGCTGTCAGGCAAGGTCAGTGTCGGTCAGGATGTGGTGGTGATAGGCGGGCGCCTTGTCGGGCTGGACACGGCCCTTTACCTGGCCGAGAGAGGCAAGAATGTTTCCATCGTCACCCGGAGCAAGATTGCCCGGGGGATTAGTCACAACTTTAAGCTTACTTTCCTTGGTAAACTGGTGGAGTATGGTATCAACGTCTACCCTGACACAGTGGTGGACAGTATAACTCCGAACGGAGTGAACCTCTGGTGGGACGGCGGTGAGCCCCCGGCACATGACTATGTCTTTTACCATATAAAGGCTGATACCGTGGTCCTGGCCACCGGGGCGAAAAGTGAGACCCGTCCCGGCGACGAATTAAGCGGCCTCATCCCTGAAGTTTACCGCATCGGCGATTGCGCCGAGGTAAGGGATGTCTACATGGCTATGCATGAAGGCTTCGAAGTGGGCTGTAAGATATAGATTAACACCTGTATCGTAAACCGTTCTCCTTTAGTGTCAGGTTTTTATCGGATAAATCCGGGCGTCTATGTGACTCCTTGTCAATTCTTATACTTTGTGCCCTGACTACAGGACCACCCACACCAGCAGTTAAAACCGCGCCTGGGCGACCCTGAAAAAAACCCCGGCCAGTTCCGCCCCTTTCTCTATATTCATTTACCGGTCTCCCCTGCTCAGTCCATCCAGCATCCGGGCGAGACGCTTTTCTGCGTCTCCGGCTGATTTCATTAATCAACCTTAATATTACGTTTTTGTAATTCAAATCACAGAAGTGCCCAAACGCTGCGTAGTAACCTGATATTAATTGACGGGAAAAGTATGGTTATACGGGTGAGACAAGGGGTTGAGCCGAATTATGCCACCGTAAAGTGTTTGGTTGTAACGGAGGTGAAACTGTGTAACCTGGAGTAAATCAGGAATAAGGGTGGATAGAAGAAGAAAAAGATGAGGTGGAGATGAACAAGACGAGACTTAAAGGACTATTCTCGAAGAAAAAGGTAATACTATTGTTAACTGGTACGCTGGCTGGGGCTCTCATCTTAACAGGTTGTGGAGTGAGCCAGGAGACGGTTGACGCCAAAGACCAGGAAATCGCCGATTTACGTGCTCAACTGACAACTGTTGAACAAGATGCCAAGTATTGGACACAACTATCAACAGTGTTCATGCAAGTAGACCTGCCTTCAATGACTGACCATAAGGTTGTTATGACACCCGGGGGGATGATGGTAGCCCTGCACTTTGACAACCATGACATCAGTAAGGCGTAGAACCTGAACTGGGTAGCCGTAGGAGTCCCCGGGGTATACTCCAGGCAGGACCAGGAACGAATCGAAAACCTGTATGGGAAAGGGTTCACCCATTTCCATGACCTGATGGCAGATACCCACGGTGGCAAGCCGGGAGTAGAAGGGATCTGGTTTATGCATATAGCGGTCCGGGACTTCGACGCACCCTGGGGCCACCTGCAACCCGGCCTGGATGCGGCGTTTATGCCGACCCCGCCACCCGATGTTCCCTGAACTCTTTCTATACTCTGTCAGGAATTCTATCAAGTGAAAGGGAGTAAATTTCATGAACTTGTCGAAAGTTGAAACAGCGCCTAACCCGGACGACCTCTGTCCCCGTGTCAGCGGTAAAGCCTACAAGGATTGCTGCAGGAAGGGCAAGCGACAACTCCTGATATCTGAGACGGGAATAACTTTTCTCAGAGTAGGACAAAAATCACATACCGGGTATAATAATGAGTAATAAGATGGATTACTTTAAAACAGGGGGGGAAGGAAAAGTGATATCAAAATACCTTAGCTGGATTTTCACCACCCTCATCGGAGCCGCCATCGGCCTGACCCTGGCATACTTTTTTTCGGGTTCGACAGATATCACCAGTTTAGCTTCAGGAGCCCTGCTCGGAGGTC
>JAZFUC010000009.1:0-2103 GCA_036446995.1 Dehalococcoidales bacterium
GTGATAACAGCGCTGGCCAGAATTATAGAATAGAAGCGTTCGGAAATGATACCGGTTTCAAGACCTCCCTGGGCAATGATGAAGCCAAATTCACCAATCTGGAACAGCCCGGCGGCAGTGAATATGGCTATCCTGATACTAGAGCCAAAAAGAATCACAATTCCGGAAATTGCTACTGTTTTAATGGCAACGATAACGGCAACCGTCAGCAAAATAATGGGCCAGTTATCAATAAGGAAGACGGGGTCAAGCAGCATTCCCAGAGATACAAAAAACAAGCTGACAAAGATATCTCTAAGGGGCGTGATTTCCGCAATGGCCTGGTGTATAAATTTTGTTTCGCGCAGTACCAAACCTACCAGGAAAGCCCCGAAGATAATGGATAAACCGAAAATCTGTGTGCTTACGGCGGCTCCCAGGCATAACACAAGAATAGTAAGCAGGAATAGTTCGCGTGAGCGGAAACCACGCACACCACCCAACAACCAGGGAATCACCCAGCGCCCCAACAGAAATATCACCCCGACGAAAATAACCACTTTACCCACGGATGTGACTACCATGAGGGGTATATTATCGGCAGTCCCTCCGATAAGCGGCATAACCAGCGCCACGAAAACGACGCTGATGTCCTGGAGAATGAGCATGGCGACCATTATGCGCCCTTGCACTGAGGAAAGTTCTCCACGGTCCATCAGGGTCTTCAGACATACGGCAGTGCTGCTGAGGGAGATAATAAGACCAAAGATTATAGCCTGATTCAGAGGCCAGTTAAAGAGTGTGAGACCTGCTAATATCCCCAAACCAATGGTGAGAAATATTTGCGATATACCGCCCCATATACCGATCTTTCCGACTTCGCGCAGCTGGGTAATTGAGATTTCCATGCCAAGGGTAAACATCAGCAGGCTGACACCGATTGTTGCAGCCGCTTCAACAATGTCCAGGTCACCAACCAGGCCAAGGGCATGAGGTCCGATAGCCACTCCAACAACGAGATAGCCCAAAATAATCGGTTGTCTCAGCCGGTGAGCGAGCAAACCACCCAACAAAGCTGCCGCAAACAAAATGGCAATTGAAACAAACGGATCTGATAGCTGCATAATTATTAACTCACTAAACCGTGCCTCTAATAGTCTATTATAACCTAACAGGCTATTTAGTAAGCAAAGATGGGGCTGTACTTGCTATTCGCCTTCACTTCATTGAGGAAGAAGGGCACAGGGTAATGAGGTTAATATGATAATCAGGCCAATCAGATACTTCAGGCTGTTAGCAGCCTTTTTAAGAAGACCCGAACAATACCTATATAATCTCGGAAAGCGAAATCCAGAACATTGCCAGGGAAAGGGCTATGAACAGCCCGCCCACAAAGTTCTCCAGGAGCGATGTCTTCAAGCGTGAAGAGACATAAGGAGCCATCTGCCCGCCGATAATCACGGCCGGGACAGTCATAATGAGTATGTTCCAGGGAGTGCTGATATCGCCGGCCGTCGATTGCAGGATGTGGGTCACGGAGGCGACAATAGCCGTCACCGCCACTACCATATGACTCGTCCCGATGGCGACTCTGATGGGTATTTTTGTGAATATCATAGAGAGGATGCCAATTTCGCCGATGCCGAATCCGGCCGCGCCCTGGAAGACCGCGCCGATACTGTAACCGGCCGTGCGGCGCTTCCGGCCGCAGACGCGGCAGTATTTGTATGTCTTGCCGTCTCTATCAGTCAGGGTCACATTATCGGCCGCCGGGTGAGTATGGTGCTCTCCGATAACATTGCTCTTTATACATTCTTCTTTTGACTCTTTCCGCTTCCGGCTCAGCATTAAAATAGGGCCGATCATCAGCACTACGGCAATAAAAAGACGGAGAACGTTTTCCGAAACATAAAAGGAGAGGATGGCCCCCAGAATCACGAAAGGCAAGGCCACCAGCACCGTTACCAGCCCCAGTTTTTTATCGATGAGTCCGAACCTTAAAAAGGCAAAGGCCGAGCTTGAAAGCCCGAAGGATTCTGTAATCAGGCCCAGTTTAACGCTCTGCTCTGCGGCCAGAGGCT
The DNA here is from genome assembly GCA_036446995.1 of Dehalococcoidales bacterium. Taxonomy (GTDB): domain Bacteria; phylum Chloroflexota; class Dehalococcoidia; order Dehalococcoidales; family UBA2162; genus JAZFUC01. Next base: position 2,061 of record JAZFUC010000009.1, read on the forward strand.
CGGCCAGCAGGGGAAAGACGAGGATAAAAAAAGGCACAAAGAG
>JAZFUC010000010.1:0-2763 GCA_036446995.1 Dehalococcoidales bacterium
TACCAAACACCGTTTCTTATCTCTGGATGAAATGGCCTGCCTTGACGAAGTGGATATAGTGGTGGTGGCGACTTCAGGAAAAGCCGGCCTGGCCCCGACTCTGGCGGCCGTCCGGGCGGGGAAAAAGGTTGCCCTGGCCAACAAGGAATCACTGGTTATGGCCGGAGAAATCGTGATGAACGAGGCCAAACGAAGCGGGGCGTCGATACGTCCGGTCGACAGCGAACACAGCGCCATCTGGCAATGCCTTAACGGAGAGAGCCAACCAGCTAAACGGCTCATTCTGACCGCCTCAGGCGGCCCTTTCCGCGGGTATACTCCGGAAAAACTTGAGGGAGTGTCATTAGAGCAGGCCTTAAACCATCCTTCCTGGCGGATGGGAAGTAAGGTAACTATTGACTCGGCCACCCTGATGAACAAAGGACTTGAGGTAATCGAAGCCCACTGGCTGTTCGACATGCCCTTGGAAAATATCGATGTGGTAATTCATCCCCAGAGTATCGTCCATTCTATGGTAGAATATACAGACGGTTCGCTGAAAGCCCAGTTGAGCTATCCCGACATGCGATTGCCCATACAGTACGCCCTTTCTTATCCGGAACGTCTGCCGAACAGCGATATTCCTAGAATTGACTGGGCAGAGGTAAGCAGCCTGACTTTTGAGCAGCCGGATTATAATACATTTCCCTGCCTGAAACTGGCTCTGGAAGCGGGGCGCCAGGGGGGAACTAACCCGGCCGTGCTTTGCGCTGCTGATGAGGTTGCCGTGGAATTATTCCTTAATGGGGATATCGGCTTTACCGATATCCCGCTGATAATTGAAAAAACGCTGGCAGAGCATAAAACCATCGAGCACCCGGGTATCGAGCAAATTCTGGAGTCGGACAATTGGGCCAGGAATAAAGTCAGGCAACTGTCCGGTGGAGATAATTGATGACGGTTTTGATTGCACTAGGTTCTTTCCTGGCGGTTATTGTCGTGCTCGTTCTGGTTCACGAAATAGGGCATTTTGCGACCGCCAAGGCCACCGGGGTTAAAGTTGAAGAGTTCGGTCTTTTTTATCCTCCCCGTTTGCTTTCAATAAAGCGGGGAGGAACCATATATTCTCTTAACGCACTGCCCCTGGGCGGTTTCGTTAAAATGGCCGGGGAAGAGGATCCGAATATCCCCGGCAGCCTGTCCAGTAAGAGTATCGGCGTTCGTCTGCTGGTGCTGGCTTCAGGTTCCCTGATGAACTTTCTGCTCCCTGTACTGCTTTTCTCCATTGCCTTTATGGTGCCTCATAATACGCTTAAAGGCGAGGTATTGGTTGAAGATATATCAGATAATTCTCCCGCCCAGGCAGCCGGAATCCGCCCCGGAGACACCATACTCAACGTTAACGGTAAAGTTATCAGCAGCAGCATTGACGTTCAGCGGCATTTTCAACTGAATATAGGCCGGGAGATTCCTGTAACGGTCCTGCACACCGACCAGACTTCCGAGACGGTACGTCTTACCCCTCGCTGGAATCCCCCGCCGGGGGACGGGGCGGTGGGTGTTTTAATTAGCAACCTGGATCCGATCATTGTTTCGGAGAGTCTGCCTTTCTGGAGAGCGATACCACAGGGAGTGGTCTCCTGTATCGAAACTTTTATCCTCTTTAAAAATGGCATTGTCAGCATGATAATCGGTACTGAGCCGGTGGCGCTGGCCGGCCCGGTGGGTATTGCCCAGCTGACCGGAGAGATTGCCCGGGCCGGAGTCAGTCCCCTGCTTGAGTTTGCCGCCTTTTTAAGCATTAACCTGGCGATAATAAATATATTCCCCTTGCCGGCCCTGGACGGGGGCCGCATAGCTTTTGTGGTGCTTGAATGGATACGAAGGGGTAAACGTATATCTCCCAAAGCTGAAGCCAAGGTACATTTGATTGGTTTCGTTCTCTTGATTACCTTTTTCCTGGCGGTTACATACGGGGATATTATGCGTATAATAAGCGGGGAGAGCTTGCTTCCATGAATAATAGAAGAGTTTCAAAATCGATTCAGATTGGCCGGGTTACCATCGGGGGGAATGCCCCGGTTGTAGTGCAGTCCATGACCAATACCGATACTCGCGATGTTATGTCAACCATTAACCAGATTAAAGAGCTTGAGGAGCACGACTGCGAGCTGGTCCGGGTGGCAGTACCGGATATGCAGGCATCAGAGGCCCTGGAATCAATAATAAAGGGTATTTCTATCCCTCTGGTCGCAGATATCCATTTTGACTATAAACTGGCCCTGGCCTCACTCAAAGCCGGTGTGCATGGTCTCCGTTTGAATCCGGGTAATATCAGTGACCCGGAAAAGGTAAAAGCGGTGGTGCAGGCTGCTAAAGAACGAGAAGTGCCTATCCGAATCGGATTAAACGCGGGCAGTCTGCCTCCGACAGATAACACCGATTTAACCACTGCCCAGAGAATGGTGGAGGCTGCCCTGGAACAGATAAAGCTGCTGGAAAGCCTCGATTTCGACCTCATCAAGATTTCCCTGAAGGCTTTTGATGTGCCGACTACCATAGAAGCTTACCAGGATATAGCCGGGAAAATACCCTACCCTCTCCATATCGGCATTACGGAGGCGGGAACTCCCCGGACCGGAATCATTCGCAGTTCGGTGGGAATCGGCACTCTGCTCTACCAGGGACTCGGCGATACTATCCGGGTGTCTTTAACTGCCCATCCCAGGGAAGAGGTTATTGCCGGATATGAAATTCTGAAAAGCCTCAACCTGCGCCAGCACG
>JAZFUC010000011.1:0-2201 GCA_036446995.1 Dehalococcoidales bacterium
ATAGTCACTGGAGTAAGTGCGGGTGGCTATAAGGACCGGTAACAAGCATCAGCACCAGCAGAACCCCTAAAAGTACCACAATTACCAGGCCGGCGATAGGAACAAGCCTTGTATCCGTGTCTGTTGTCTCCTCTCTAAACGGCATACGGAATACCTGATACATAACGCGAAAATAAGTAAACCAGATAAGTAGAACCGTTATGACGACAATCAGGAGCCAGGACACGGTACCGCCCGGTAAATAAAAAGCGCTCTTTGGAGCGTTACCGTCACTGGGCTCCAGGGCTGATTCGGGACCGATAAACACGGGCTTGCCGAGAGCAGGAAGCCGGATACCAACCTCGGCCTGATAATGTGGTTCAGAATTTTTTATCAGGTTAACCGTTGTGGTGGTTTCGTGACTTTCCTGGCCTTCTTCCTGATGAAGGGCTACTATCTGGACAATGCCGGTCATTTGAGGGGTATACACCAAAGCGGTAGCCCCATCAGCCCCAGTTGTCGATTCTCCAATTTTGATGAGATCATTGGCAAAAAAATCGACTTTGATAAAGTAGGTAATTAGCGCATTTTCAACTGGTTTACCTTCCTCATCATAAATAACGGCCAGCAGAGTCATCGGCTGGGCTGATTGAGCCTGTTCGGGAGCGGTCAACTGTACGACACCGCTATGCTCATGCGTCGGGGCGGGCGATGCCGCCTCCGGGGAAACCGCCGCACCCAGAGACCATATATATGTCAAAGCTTGCCAGCGCTGTTCATCAGAGAGAGAAGACCTGTAAGATGGCATACCTCTGTCTAATCTGCCCTCGCTCAGCACCCAGAAATAAAAGTCAGGCTCTTCTTCCAGGTTTTCAGGGAAATCTGCAGAGCTGAAGTCAGCCCCGATAATATTTCCCCCATCAACCCCGTGGCAGCCCAGGCAATAGTGCTCGAATAATCCTTTACCCACTTCCTGGGTTAAGGTGTCACTCCAGGGGAAAGGGTTTTCCATACCCGAGTAGGGGAACGGTGGTTCCTCTTGAGCCACTACAGCGGTTACCAGGACCCATGAAAAGGTGATTACCGATACGGCCGCGGCAAACAGAAGTAACCTGATTTTCATCCTGTCTTTCTATCTCCTTCTCTTGGTTGGGGAAATACTTTTGTCTCTTCCTGCTCTGCCACTTCCCAGATAGATATCAGGGGGAAAACTTTGGCAAATACGACAAATATCAAGGCGAACGCGGCAAAAGCAGCGGCGGTAATCGACCATTCAACCCAGGTAGGGGTGTAGGCGCCGAATTCAAACGGCATCAAAGGCACCTGGATACTGGGTATTACGATTATAAACCGCTTTACCCACATAGCCACATTTATCAATATGGCCGCGGTTATAATCCTGGGGATAAGTGAACCACGCCGGATGATAAGGAGGAAAGCGGGTACCACCAGACCGGCTACGACGAAAAACCAGAACCCCAGCGCGTTCTTTCCTATCAGGAGGCTTTCCAGGAGATGCTTCTCCTCTGTTTCCATTTTGTAGCCTATAGTGATGTACTCACCAATGGTAAGGTAGAAGTACAGAAAAAGTGAAGTCAGTAAAAGATAACTCAGGTTACGAAAGTGCTTTTCTGTGATGTACTCTTCCAGGTGGTATAACTTCCGGAAAATAGCCATAACAATAAGGATGGTGGCGATACCGGAGAAGATGGCCCCGATAACGAAGTAGATGCCAAAAACGGTACTGTTCCAGCCCGGCCGCAGCGTCATGGAAAAGACATAAGAGACTACGGTATGCACTGATATGGCAATTGGTATTATTGTGATAGCCATAATGCCTATCGCCTTCTCCAGCCGCTGCTGTTGCTGCTTTGTGTTTTGCCAGCCGACAGCCAGGAAGGTATAAAACTTGCGTTTAATAACCGATACTCCCCGCTCCGAAAGCCGGTCCCTCATCAGGGCAAAATCCGGAATCAGGGGCAAGTAGAGGTAAATAAGGCTTCCCGCCAGATATGAGGTGATGGATATGATGTCCCACATCAGCGGTGACTGGAAACGGCCGAATAAAACCATATTCACGACCCGGTCCGGGCGTCCCAGATCTATGATCGGCATCAGAGCTCCTACCGAGATAGCCGCCACTGTAATAAGCTCAGCCATACGGGTAACCGGAGTACGCCATTCTGCCTGAGTGACCCTTAGAATGGCCGAGATAAGAGTCC
>JAZFUC010000012.1:0-4724 GCA_036446995.1 Dehalococcoidales bacterium
TTATCGCTTGAGGGGGCGCTGGCGGAAATAAGACGGGGCGCCGGTATTCATTTTGATCCCGACCTGGTCGACACATTCCTGTCGATCATCCAAAATTATATTGTTGCCAGTGAGGAGTAAAAAGGGTAAACTTATCTGAAGTCAGCATATTACAAAGGATAGCTTCAGATAATACCGATGAGCACCATTCATGTCTTTATTATCAGTCAGCAGATTCTCTTCCGGCAGGGGATAGAGCATTCACTGTCCAGCGTGGAAGATATTGAAATTACCGGCGTTACTGATATAAGTGATGAAGTGCTTTCCACCACGGACAGTTTAATCCCGGATGTGGTCCTGATGGACATCGCCGGCTCCCCTGATGCCGGTCTGGCCTTAGCCCGCCGGATAAAGCGGCGCTCACCCAACATCGCCGTAGTAGTCTTGAGCCCGGAGCCCAGCGACAGCCAACTCTTTCAGGTACTGAAAGCCCAGGCCGCTGCCTATCTGAACAAAGAAATCAGCGCCGACGAGCTGACCACTATAATCAGACGGGTAGCCGCCGGCGAACATCCTATCAACGAAAGTCTTACCACCCGTCCGAAAGTAGCCGAGCAGGTCCTGAACCAGTTTCAGGACCTTATCTGGAAAAGTGAGGCGGAGGCCTTCATCGCGCCGCTTACCGCCCGGGAAACAGATATCCTTAAATATATGGCCCGGGGTTATCTGAACAAGCAGATTGCCGTTGAACTCGGCATCAGCGAGCAGACAATCAAAAATCATGTCACCTCAATCCTGCGCAAACTCAATGCTAATGCCCGCACCGAGGCGGTAGTTGTTGCTATCAAACAGGGCCTGATCTCGCTGGAATAAAAGCCGGACCTTCCCCTGCCAGCTATTTTACCTCAAGCACGCCTGAATTAATTCATTCCCCAATTGGTTTCCGGGCCGGCCCATCTCACACTGAAATACCCGGAAGCATTTGACAATTAACGAAATCCGTCATACCATAACAACAATAAATCACGGCTGGATTTATATAATCATGGCCTGTTGTGAAGGATAATGAGTAACGGAAACCACTCCGAGGACGTTAACCTGGAGGAAGAACGCCTGGCTGAGCAAAAAGCCAGGGAGCGGGCCAGTGCCACGATGTGGAGCCTTGAAATTGTCATGCTCTCCTTCGCTCTTCTGATTGTCGTACTTATCATGCTTTTCCAGGAAACTCAAATTGAGATTGTATCTTCTATTGCCGTCCTCGGGCTGGCCCTGGTCTGGATTATCGGGAGAAGACGGGGTAAAAAGCTGTATCAGAGTTTCTATATGGAAGAGAAGTCACGACTGAAAGAAAAGACAAAAATGGAAGAGCAGCAGAAAATAGAAGAAGACGAGACGATAGAAGACAAGGTGCGGAATGCTCTCCGGGACAGGTGGAGATAACTTTCCCCTTTGTCAGTCCCGAACGTAACCACCGATAGCTACTAATCCGACTGCCTCTGGATAACCTTCTGCCGGCTTTTTGTTTTTATAGTGGCTCTCTCCCGGCGACTGGCACAGAATGGTGCGAAACTCCAGTTCTTTAAAGCCTGCCTGGTATAACAGGTTCTTTATCACGTCTTTTGAAAGAAGGCGGACCCGGCTGTATACGGGTACGAAAATAGTGACCCACGGCTTATAGTCATACCAGGCATCTTAGCCCGCGGCATTATCATTGAAGGCCTGGCAGGACATTATCCTGTACCTGCCCGGCGAAGTAACTACGAGTCCCTGCTTATACCAGGTCCGCCAGCTGGTCACGCTCAAGCTTTTTCCGCTCGTCGTGGAGTTTTTGGGTAGGTGGCTCCAGATATACCTGGGGGCCGGGGTAGCCAAAAAAGTTACCTGAACCATAAGCTGTCTGGCCGCCGCCGACCTCAATGTAACAGAAGCCTTTGCCATCAAACCGCTTCGACTTGTCCTCACCCCTGATTTCAGCCGCCAGATTCGCCGCAACCACCCGGGCCTGCTCATCAGCAAATACCCCCGCCTTGGGCAGGGAAAGGCCGGTGGGATTGGGCTGCTTGATGGATGTTATATCACCGATGGCATAGACACCGGGATGACTCGTCTCCAGAGAATCTAGTTCAACAGGAATCCAGCCTGATTCGTCCGTCAGCCCGGCTTCCTTCACCACCTTCGGCGCAGAATGGGGCGGTATGCCGACCAGCAAATCAAAGGGGGCTTCACCGTCCTCAAAAACAATCTTGCCCTTTTCTATCTTCTGAAGTTTTCGCTGGGGGTTAAACTTGATATCATGCTCTTCAAGCATACCAATGAGGGCATCCCCCACAGACGGGCCGGCGCCTCCCATCGGCTTTCCTTCCGGGGTGTAGATTGCTACCTCCACCTGCTCCCGATTTCCTTTAGTGCGGAAGGCAGCATCCATCAGAAAAGCAGCCTCGTAGGGGGCCGCCGGGCAGGAAAAGGGGCTGCTGCAGACCAGCACGACAGCTCTGCCGGTCTCCAATTCCCGTAGAGGCTTGTTAATCAGAAGGGCCTGGTCCGGGTCATACAGGTTGTAGGCTGAATCAGCGAAACCAGGTATGCCGCTCCCGTCTTTTTCAGCCCCCAGGGAGATAATCAGATAGTCTCCCTCCAGTGTTCCTGATGAGGTCTTCACTTTTCGGGCCGCCGGGTCTAATTCCAGAATTTCTTCATGCACCCATTCAATGCCCTTACCCGCCAAATCAGAAAGCGACCGCTCAACTTCCTGCTTGTCTGTTATCTCTCCAACCATAAACCTCATATTGAAAGGGTGTAAAGAGAAGGTATCTTTTTTCTCCACCACAATAATCCGGTGCTCTTCCGGCAACTCCCGGCGCAACTGCTGCGCCACGGTGAGGCCGCCGAAACCACCTCCCAGAATTACGATAGTTTTGCCCGCCATGTCACTCTCCTCTTACCGGTAGGTATTATTAAGCAATCATTTGTTTAGCCCAGTTTACAATAAGCCGTCCGGCCATTTCAATCTCTTCCGCTGTGCTCCAGCGACCCAGACTGAGGCGGAGGGCGCCGAGAGCCCACTCCCGATCCAGACCCATCTCCAGGAGCACGTTCGATGGTTCCGTGGAATCGGCATGGCAGGCCGCCCCGGTTGAAGCGGCAATTTCGGGAATCAGGGCGAGTAGTTCGTCTCCCGCTACTCCCCTGATGCTGATGTTAAGGGTATTGGGCAGCCTCCGCTCCGGGTGACCGTTCAGCCTCACCCTCTCTTTGCCAAGCCCGGTCTCAATAATCAGATGCAGCATGTCCCTGAGCATTTTAACCCTCTGCCCGTAATCATCCAGGTCTTTTCCGGCTATTTCAGAGGCGGCCCCCAGCCCGGCCAGATAGGGCACATTTTCAGTACCGGCCCGGCGGCCTGCCTCCTGGCCGGCCCCGTGTATGTATGAATCCAGTACGGTCCCCTTCCTGAGATAGAGAACCCCCACCCCCTTGGGAGCGTACATTTTATGCCCGGCGATAGTCAGCAGGTCAACCCCGAGTTTATTCACGTCAACTTCAATCTTGCCGCAGGACTGGGCGGCATCGGTATGGAAAGGGATTTCCCTTTCCCGGGCAATACGGCCGATTTCCTCAATGGGCCCGATGGTGCCGGTCTCATTATTGGCATGCATTACGGTGATGAGGACGGTATCCCCGGTAATTGCCCGGCTGATATCAGCCGGGTCTACCAAGCCATAACCGTCCACGGATATATAACTAACCCTGAAACCAAACCTGTTTTCCAGGTAGCGGCAGGTATCCAGCACCGCCGGGTGCTCGACGGACGAGGTAATGATGTGCTTGCCCGGGCCGTCTCCGGCCAGGGCGATGCCGATAATGGCCTGGTTGTTGCTTTCGCTGCCGCCGCTGGTAAAGATGATTTCTTCCGGGAAAGCGCCGATGAGGGCGGCAACCTGCTGCCTGGCCATCTCCACCGCTTCTTTGGCCCGTTTTCCGTAGCTGTAGGAAGAAGAGGGATTGCCGAACCACTCCTCCAGGTAGGGGAGGATGGCCTGGCGAACGGCCGGGTCAACCGGAGTGGTGGCGTTATAATCGAGGTAAACCGGCTTCTGGCTCACGTGACTCCTTCACCCGTCTAATTTGATAACCGAAGGTTAGCAGGCAGCTTTAACAAAGTCAATATTGGGTGGTTTAAAACTCACCCGCTCAAAAAATATTCAGTACGGTCAAAAGAAGTACCCGGTTGGCCGTAGACAGAGCCTGGTAAAAAGATATATTTTACATACAGGGGTTCTTATGATAAATAAATCTTTTATTATTGGGCTGGTTTTTATCTTAATAGCAACCGGATGCGCCCGGCCGGCGGCTGATATTGGGGAAACGGCCGAGGTGTCTCCATCACAGGAACAGGTCAGGGAAACTGAAGAAGACGCGGTTTCAGACACAACCCCGGAGGCAGGTGAAGAGGATAAGGGAGAATCTTCACAAGCTCTCTCCAGTCTGGAAAATAACATGGATATCTTAATCGAGGCCGGGAACACCATCGGCTCCGACCATTACGCTGATTTACAGGACAGTGTAAAGGCCCTTGAAGGCAGTATCACCCCTGCAGACCAGGCAAGGCTGGAGGAGAAACTGTCAGAACTGGCAGTCCTGTCTGGCCGGCAGGAAGGCGACGCCGGGCAAGAAGAAGAAACGGCACAAGAGCCTGAGACAGGGCAGGCCGAACCGGAGACTGTTCCGCCGGCAGACTATGAGCC
>JAZFUC010000013.1:0-2533 GCA_036446995.1 Dehalococcoidales bacterium
GGGTGCCGGGGAAAACGGAGGCCGATGGAGCCGATAAGAACCGACTTGTCGGCTGTTTCAATGGTCAGGTTGTGGCTCTGGCCGGATTTCACCTCTCTCTGCCAGCGGCCGTAAGTATCCCTCAACTCCTCTTCACTGGCCGGTCCGTCCCAGGCAATTGTGGACAGCACCGCTTCGTTCTTCACCAGTTTATAAGCCGGCCCGGCATCAGCCGACCGCGGGACGCGGAGGCGGACCTTCTCTCCCAGGATATCTATCCGGTCAAACCCGGGCACATATTCTTCACGGCTGTCCGTCAGTCCCACAGTTCCTCGATGTCCTCTTCCGCCTGTTTTTTCGTATCAGCCCCGCGGGGAGCCAGGCTTTTATAGGAATCGGCCGAGCCGTATTCCCTCGTCCTGATTACCACCGGCATCGGCACGGCGTGGCCGAAAATCAGGGCCTGCTGCTTTGATTCCAGCTTGGCCAGCACCGATTTTAACTCGTTCCGGCCGGAGACACCGGCCAGGACGCTATCGATATCGCGCTCGTTATCCAGCAGGCAGGTTATCTTGGTGCCCAGCTGGGACATTACTTCATCATCGATGCCGCTGGGCCGCTGGTCGATTATCAGCAGGGTAGTATTATACTTGCGCATTTCCCGGGCGATGGTACCGAAAATAGTCTGGCTGGCCAGCCCCGGGTTGAGGAAGCGGTGGGCTTCCTCAATGGTGATGACCAGGGGATGGGGCGGGGCGGAGTCCTCGGCGATTGCCTTCTCCATCCTCTGGCGGTACTGGGAATAAATGCGGCGGGTAAGCAGGTTGGCCACCAGTAAGTAGGCGGTGATATCGGTATAGCGGCCGAACTCAAGGACCACATTTACTCCCCGGTCCAGGTATTCCAGGATACGCTGCACCACATTATCTCCTGATTGAGGGATGAGGAAAGGCAGCCGCCGGATGGTAGCCAAACCCCGCTGCAGATTACTGAGGGTACTTTCGTGAATATTCAGGCCCTCGAGACCTTCGTTATCTTTGATATCCAGAGTGCTCTGCAGCCAGTTTTTGCCGTATTTCCGGGAGAGCTGGTAGACAGCCTCGACAGCAATATCGGTCAGGTTCAGTGTCTGACGCAGCAGGGAAATATCCTCCGGCTCAATCTCGTCATAGCCAATCCTGACCACGAAATCGGTGCTCACCTGGCGGCGCTTTGAATTTTCCTCGTCCAGGGTAAAGACGGCCACCTTTTCCGGGAAAAGCTGCTTCAAGGCTTTGACCTTGCGGCCGTCCTCACTGCGGCTCTCCCAGCCGTACTCGCTGTGCATATCAAAAACAAGGCTGACCGCGGCCGATTTCTGAAGCATACCGATAAGGAGCAGACGGGTGAGGAAGGTCTTGCCGGTGCCGCTCTTGCCGAAAATACCGTTAGACCTCTTGACCAGTTCCGGCAGGTCGAGGCAAATCTTGGTCTCCATATCCAGAGGGGTGCCGATGTAAAACTTGTCATCGCTCTCGCCCCCGAAAACCATCTCGATATCCTGCTGGGAAGCCAGGTTAACGTCCGAGAAATGACTCGGCACGGTCTTGACCGGCTGGGGCCCATCTATAATGTCGGTCACCCCGCCGCCGATAGTCAGCATTGGTAATACGTGGAGGGTACCGTAGGTGCTGGTGCCGGCCAGGACCTCGGCCATCAGGGGAGAAGAAACATCAGGCGGCGACTGGATAATCCGCTGGTCCGTCACCCCCAGGCTGATATCAGTTATCATCCCGAAAAAACGCCTCTTCTCGCCCTCGATAGTGACATAGCGGCCCACCGCCATCTCCTCGATCGAGGCGGACCCGTCCAGCCTTATCTCCACCCCTTTATTCAGCGAGCCGGAGACGACGGTTCCCAGTCTCTGACCGTTTTCTTCACTCATTATCCGTTTCCTCCATCAGACGCACCTTTAATGTTAAACCTGTCACCTCCACCACCACTATTTCCATGCCCTTCTCTATGCTGCCGCCAACCGCTATTGCCCGCCACCGTTCTCCCTTGACAGTGATTAACCCGACCGGGGCCAGCGGCTGCACGACCTCCCCATGGAGCCCGGCCATCCCTTCCCGGCCGGTAACCTGCTTCCGGTGAAAACTGGGTACCACCTTAATGGTTATTATAAGGACGACGACGGCCACTACCACGACAATAATGATTGTCACCGGCAGCGGTATTTCCACCCCCAGGAAATTCAGCAAAAAGAAAAGCCCCACCAGCACGACCGCTTCGTCCAGCAGCAGCACCAGCACTTTGAGCCAGTCCTTGATTCTTCCCTTTCCGGTCATCACGGTCCACCTTTATAAGTCCCACCTGTAACGGCATTTCTGCCTGTCCCCGTCCCGGTACAGGTCAGTTTCTTCCGGCAGGTCTTCTATTTCCACCAGTTCACAACCCAGGATTTCACAGGTCCGGCGAGAAGGAACATTATCCGGGTTACAGGTTATCCACAGCGTTTTCAGTCCGTGGTCAAGAGCCACTTGTTTAATCAGATTGCAGGCCCTGGCTGCGTAAT
>JAZFUC010000014.1:0-4378 GCA_036446995.1 Dehalococcoidales bacterium
CGGTGTGCTGGGGCACCTCACCCAGCAGACAGATGCCTTCTATATTTCTCTCCTTGGCTACGCCCAGCAACAGTCCATTGAGACCGGATATATGGAGGTTGCCCCTTTTTATAAGGTCATAATCTTTCAGTTCTCCCATCAGCTGCTCGACTGTAGCCACTCCCCAGACCTTGGACTGCTCGGTATGGTGAATACGGGTGATAGCCGCGGCACAGGTATATATTCTTTTTACCTGGAACTTTTCGCCCAGGTCTACCACGCAGTTGGCCAGTTCGTATCCATTGGAGGATGGCTGGTCATCACCGACAAAGAGGATAATATCACCGTCCCCAGCCGGATTTTTCCAGTAGTAGAACCGGCTCTGGGGGAACTGGGGAGCCTCTACCAGGTTATCCTTTACCGCCACCCCGATGGGGTCAAAAAAGTGGGAAGCATCAATACTGGCCAGCGGCTTGAAGCCCAGCTTTTTATCCAGGTAGGTAGCCACTAACATGGAGACATTACCTATGCCGGGCCAGGCGGCTATCAGATTGGGTGAATTCAGTTTTGGTCGGGCTGTTATCTTGATTAAATTATTCATTTCAGCGTGCCTCTCTATGCACCCCAACTGTCATTGCGAACGAAGTGAAGCAATCTGGGTAGGGCGAAACCCCTCTGCCCAGATTGCCACGTCGTCCCGATAATAATCGGGACTCCTCGCAATGACAGGGCCTATTCCTCGACATCCTCTTACTCTTATTATAAGGTAATCCTATCCCCTGTATCCCCCCGATTTCATCGGGGGGAATAATATTTAAGAGGGGCTCCGCCCCTCTTGGGCTCTCTGTTAGGTGGATGTAATCATTTTCCTGCTTACAGAATGTCTACTTACTGGCCACCGACAGGCTGGAGAAGTAGAGGGGCGGGGTCTTAAGGGAGCCCCTTACCCATCTGGCTTCACTGCCGATAGCCGCTATATCCTTCATCATCTGGTAGATATTTCCGGAGACCATGGTGTCTTTTACTCTACCCACTATTTTACCATTTTCCACTTTGTAGCCTAAAAGGACATTGCCGCTGAAATCACCTCCCAGGATATTGCCCTGGCTGGCGCCCATCAGCTGCTCGATGACCAGTCCTTCCTTGATATCACTCAACATCTCGTCAAAGGTGGTCTTGCCCGGAGAAATAATAAAAGCGCTGGGTGACGGGGCGGGTAGTCCGCCGCGGCTGCGGCGTCCGCTGCCGGAGCTCAAGGTTCCGGCCAGGCCGGCCGTTTGCAGGTCATAAAGGAAGTTTCTGACTACGCCATTCTCAATCAGGGGAGTTACCCGGCTGGGAACCCCTTCATCGTCACAGAGACGGCTGGCCGGACGGTAAGCTACCGTCGGGTCATCGACGACTTGCAGAGTCTCGTCAAAAACCGTCTGGCCGATTTTTTTACCTATCGGCGAGGCTCCTTCAAGGACCGTTTTACCGTTGAAAGCGGTCATCAGTGGCATAATCAGGGAACTGGCTACCCCGTGAGGAGTGAATATCACCGGAATTGATTTGGTCGGCGCCGAGGCCTGGTTTCCGGCCCACTCAAGCTGCCGGAGCACCGTCCCGGTAATAAAATCCGTTTCCAGCACCGGATGGCAGGAGCTAAGGCCCTCGCCGACAAAGAGCATATCGGTATCGCGGATCAGCTGGCCTTCCACCCCCAGACTGAAAAAGGTCTGCCTGTAGGTTGCCTGCCCTCCCCGGGAATTTATGATACGGACGGAGGCGGTTCCCTTGCTTACCCCCGCCTCGCACTGCAGGTCCGGGTGCTTCTTTCTGATTACAGATATCATCTCTTCACCCAGCCTTACCATCTCCTCGGATGACACCGCCTCCACGGCCGGGTCGAAGATATCGATTTGAGGGAACGGAGTCAGGGAAGGGAACTCGAATTTAGCCTCGGTGCCGAACTGGGCTGTTTCCAGGGCCGCGTCCACCAACGCCTGGCTGTCCTCCAGTCCGGTAGCCGTGGCATAGCCAATCCGTCCGTCTTTAATAATCCGCAGGGCCAGGCTGGTGCTCTGCTTGCTCTGGACACTCTTGAGCCGATTCGCCTCGAATTCGACCGGCGTTTCCTCCGATGAAACCAGGAAGACTTCCGCCTCCTGGGCTACTTTTTTGGCTTTATCCAGTATCTTTTCCACTAGCTGCCTCCCACCAGACAATTACGAATCCTGATATGAGGGCTGCCATTGGAGACGGGCAGGGGCATCTGCCCTCCCTTACCGCAGCCGCCGCCCTGGTTCATATCCAGGTCGTTGCCGATAGCATCAATGTTGCTCAAGGTATCGAAGACATTGCCGGTGAGCACCACCGGTCGCAATGTCTCAGCTACTTTACCGTCCCGGATCATATAGGCTTCACCGGCCGAAAAAGTGAACATTTCCATACTGGTGGTTCCGCCATACCAGTTTTTAACATAGACCCCTTCCTTAACATCGGCAATCATATCCTCGAAAGAGGTTGACTGCGGCTCGATATAAGTATTGGTCATCCTTACAATCGGGGGAAAGCGGTAGTTGATACTCCGCGCGTTGCCGGTAGCCGCCTCGTTCATTTTGGCGGCTGTTTCCCTGGAGTGAAGCCGGCCGACCAGCTTGCCTTCCCGGATAAGGTAGGTTTTGGTGGCCGGTGTGCCTTCGTCATCATACTTAAAACTGCCCCGCAGGTCGGGCACGGCCGCCGAATCAACTATGTTAAGCTCGGGGCCGCCGAACGTCATACCAAGCGTCATCAGCTGGCGCAGCTGGTCATTCTCATAAACAAAATCAGCCTCGGAGAGGTGTCCGAAAGCCTCGTGGACGAAGACTCCGGCCAGCACCGGGTCAAGTATCACCGTATACTCTTTGCCCTTTACCTGGGGAGCGGTTAACAGTGCCACGGCCATGCCGGAGAGCTGCTCGACCTTGGAGTTAATATTCCGGATGGCCTCAAAATTTCCCCGGCTGCCCAGGCTCAAGCCGACCTGCTGCACTTCACTGCCATCGGAGGCGACGGCCGCCAGACGCAGAGTGACATCGGTCCTTTCCTGTACTACGTAACTGCCGGCTGAATTAAGAAATATGGTCTTTTTACGCCCGTCACCATAACCGACCACCGAGGTCTGTATTCCCTCCGTGCTCCAGATGATATCATTATATTCTTCCAGCAGCTGTTTTTTCTCCGCCAGGGGTATGGCCTGGGGGTTATTTTTCTCGCCGGCCGTTACCCGGTCGGTAACCGGCTCCACTTCAGCCAGCTTGCTCTCTTCACCGCCGACGAACTTGGCCTGGCTTATGGCCGCTTCCACCCTGGCCGGTATTTCATCAAGGTTGTTGAAGCTGACGAAACCCCAGCCGCCGCCTGACAGGGCCCTCACGTTGCCTCCGGTGGCTGAACCCTTATTCACGGATTCCAGTTTTCTCCCCCGGTAAGAAATGGTGTTTGTCTGGCTCTCCTCAAGATGCACTTCTATATAATCAACATCCTGTTTGGGGAGTAATTCGGCCAGTTGCTCTCCGATTGTTTCGATATCTGCCATAAAAGTCCCCCGCCTGTTATTTAATAAATGATGGATAATATGAAGAAGACTACATTTATGATTATAGCAACTGGGGACGGATATTAAAAGGGGATGTCAGGTAGGCCCTGTTTGATTCTGGTTGATGCTGTAATTATTTATAATCAGTGTTCAATTGTGTCTGGTTATCTTTCAACCTCACCCCCTTAATCCCCCTCTCCTTAGTAAGTAGAGGGGGGAAAGAGATTTTAAGAGAGGGGGCTTCGCCCCCTCTCTTAAAAAAATAACTCCCCTTCCCTTTATAAAGGGAAGGGGACAAAGGGGTTAGGATTTCCTTAAATCTATTTTCTCTCTATGACGATAGCCATTCCCATTCCGCCGCCGACGCAGAGGGCGGCCAGGCCCAGCTGCAGATTGCTCCGTTTCATTTCCTGGGCAAGGGTAACGATAATCCTGGCTCCGGTACAGCCGATTGGATGGCCCAGTGATATGCCGCCTCCGTAGAGATTGGTCTTGCTCAGGTCTATATCCAGGTCCTTGACGCAACCCAAGGACTGGGAGGCGAAAGCCTCGTTAAGTTCAATGCAGTCAATATCCTTTAACTCTACCCCGGCCAGTTTGAGGGCCTTTTTGGTGGCCGGGACTACCCCGTAGCCCATATAGGCGGGGTCGACCCCGCCGGTGGCGTAAGAGCGGATGGTGGCCAGCGGTTCCAGCCCGAGCGCCTTGGCCCTTTCAGCTGACATAATCACCAGGGCAGCCGCGGCATCGGTTATCGCCGAGGCGTTTCCGGCAGTTACGGTGCCGTCTGATTTGAAAGCGGGGCGCAGCTTACCCAGGGCCTCCACAGAGGTCTCC
>JAZFUC010000015.1:0-4055 GCA_036446995.1 Dehalococcoidales bacterium
TTCACCAGCCGGGACGAGAGCGAGCACGACCCCTTTGGCGCCGGACACGCCAGTACCTCTATCTCAGCCGCTCTGGGTATGGCTATTGCCCGTGACCTGGCCGGGGATGATTACCATGTCCTGGCCGTAATCGGAGACGGAGCAATCACCGGCGGGATGGCCCTGGAGGCGCTCAACCAGGCCGGGCACCTCGGGTCCAAGCTTATCGTGATTTTAAATGACAACGGAATGTCCATTTCTCCTACCGTCGGTGCCCTGGCTAAAATGCTGGACCGGGTACGGTTTCACCATAGTTACCGCAAAGCAAAAGAAAAAGGCTGGCGGATACTGAGCCACTTCCCCTTTAATAAATTAATGCGTCAGTTAAGCGGGCAGCTCGAGAGAGGAATAAAAGGCCTGGTAATGCCTACCACTCTCTGGGAAGAGCTGGGCTTCACTTATATGGGGCCCGTAGACGGGCATAACATTGCAGAATTAGAGTCGGCTCTGGTGAAGGCCAGGGATTATCCAAACAGACCGACCCTGGTCCACGTGCTGACTACCAAGGGTAAAGGTTACCTCCCGGCCGAAGGAGACGCCGTCTACTTTCACGGCGTTTCAGCTAAAAACAGCAGCGTTAAGGCTGCTCCGACTTACAGCGAAGTTTTCGCCCAAACGATGCTCCGTCTGGCCCGGGAAAATCCCAGGCTGACCGTGATTACACCAGCTATGCCGGAGGGTAATTGCCTCAACATCGTCCAGGACGAATTCCCCGAACGCGTCTTTGATGTCGGCATCTGCGAACAGCACGCCGTCACCTTCGCCGCCGGGCTATCCACCCAGGGTTATATGCCTGTTATAGCCATATATTCCACTTTCCTGCAGCGCGCTTTCGACCAGATTGTCCATGACGTTTGCCTTCAGGATTTACCAATGGTCTTTGCCATTGACCGCGGCGGAATCGTCGGGGATGACGGCAAGACCCACCAGGGCACTTTTGACCTCTCATATCTGACTCTGGTCCCCAACCTCATCGTCTCAGCCCCCAAAGATGAGAACGAGCTTCAGCACCTGCTGTTCACGGCCACCAAATCAAAACACCCCATGGCTGTCAGGTATCCCCGTAACGCCGGCCTGGGCGTGGAACTGGATTCCGAGCTTCATATCATACCCATCGGCACCGGTGAGATACTCCGGCAGGGAGACGATGTGGCCCTATTGGCGATAGGGGCCACGGTGGCTCCAGCTATTGAAGCGGCAGAGAAGCTGGCATCCAGCGGTATCGAATCCACGGTAGTCAACGCCCGGTTCGCCAAACCACTGGACAGGGAATTACTGGCTGACCTGGCGGGCCGGGTCAAACAGTTTGTCACAATTGAGGAAAATGTTATAAACGGCGGGTTTGGCAGTGCAGTCAATAACTTCCTGCAGGAATCAGGTTTTAATGATATTCAGGTAACGAACCTCGGCCTGCCGGATGAATTCATCGACCACGGCAGCCAGGCGTTCCTCCGCGGCAAGTACGGACTGGACGCCGCCGGTATAACCGGACAAGTTCTGTCACTATTTACTGCCCAAAACGCCATCTCTCGCCCTTCTGTATCCAGGGTAGAGAGATGAACAGGTTAACGGTCAGAGATATTGATGTCCGGGGTAAAAAGGTATTTGTCAGGGTGGACTTTAATGTTCCCTTGAATGAAAAAACCGGGGCAATCAGAGACGACAGCCGGATAAAAGCATCCCTGCCGACGATTACCTATCTCATCGATAACGGAGCTAAAGTCATTCTCGGTTCTCACCTGGGCAGACCTGACGGGAAAGTTCTTAAGGACCTGCGCATGCCGGTAATAGCCGAACGGTTGTCGCAGTTAATCGGCCGCCCGGTGGCGACCACCCCGGACAGCATCGGCCCGGAAGTAACGAGAGTAACGGAAAAGATGAAGGCAGGTGATGTTACCCTGCTGGAAAACCTGCGTTTTCATCCAGAGGAAGAGGCCAACAATCCTGATTTCGCCCGGGAACTGGCCGGCTTAGCGGAGATATATGTAGATGACGCTTTTGGCACGGCCCACCGGAAACACGCCTCGATAACGGGCATTACGGAACACCTTCCGGCTGTGGCCGGCTTGTTAATGGAGAGGGAGCTTACCTACCTGGGCGGTATTATGGAGAACCCGGCATTGCCTTTCGGGGGGATATTCGGAGGGCTGAAAATAAGTGATAAGCTGGTTATGCTGGAAAACATCATTCCCAGAGTAGATTACGCCCTCATCGGCGGCTGCATGGCCGCCACTTTCCTGAAAGCCAGAAATTATGATGTCGGTTTATCTTTATATGAAGATGACCAGGTGGCAACCGCCACCAGGCTGATGGAGGAGTCCGCGAAAAAAGGGGCTTGTCTGCTGCTGCCCGAGGATGTTGTGGTAGGCACAGGGGTTAGTCCTGAGGCAAAGGCAACTGTCGTGGACATCGGTAACATCCCCGCGGACCAGATGATACTGGATATCGGCCCCAGGTCCGCCGGGAAATTCTGCGAACAACTGCAAAACTGCAAAACGGTTTTCTGGAACGGCCCGCTGGGGGTGAATGAAATACCTCAATTTGCCGGGGGAACACAGACCCTGGCCAGGTTTCTGGCCGGGCTTGACGCAACTGTGATTATCGGGGGAGGCTCCACCAGTGAAGTGGTGACCAACCTGGGACTGGCAGACAAGATGGCCTTTGTCTCCACCGGCGGCGGGGCATCATTAAAGTTCCTGGGCGGGCAGAAATTACCCGGAGTGGAGGCTCTGCTGCCCCAGAAAACCCCGGTTTCTTAAAATATTAACGGAAACGACACTCACAATGGATAATACGGAATTAATAAAGTCCCTTTCCCGTGTAACCCCCAGCAAGATAGTCTTCCTGGTAATCGATGGGTTAGGGGGACTGCCTCATCCTGAAACCGGGAAAACAGAACTTGAGACGGCTAATACGCCGAATTTCGATAAACTGGCGGCCGGGAGTATTTGCGGCCTGGCTGACCCGGTCGGTCCCGGGATAACACCGGGCAGCGCCCCCGGCCACCTGGCAATATTCGGGTACGACCCGATTGAAACCATTGTCGGGCGGGGTGTCCTGGCTGCCTTCGGCACCGGCTTCGACCTTAAACCGGATGATGTAGCCGCCCGGGGAAATTTCTGTTCGGTTGATGAATCCGGCCTGGTAACGGACAGGCGGGCCGGGCGGATATCCAGCGATAAGTCCACCGAACTTTGCCGTCTGCTTGACGGGCAGACCATTGACTCGGTGGAAATATTCGTCCGCCCGGTGAAAGACCACCGCTTCCTGGTAGTGTTTCGCGGACAGGGACTGTCTCCTGATGTTAACAGTTCGGACCCCCAGCAGACCGGCGTTGTCCCCCTTGAAATTAAGCCGGAAAACCCGGGAGCGGGTAAACTGGCCGCTTTAGCCAACAAATTCACTGAATTCGCCGGAAAAACTCTGGCCGGTCATCATCCGGCCAATATGGTCCTGCTCCGCGGTTTCTCAAAATGGGAGCCCCTGCCGACACTGAATGATATTTACAAGCTGACGCCTGCCGCCATAGCCAGCTACCCGATGTACCGGGGACTGGCCAAGTTGATTGGTATGGATATCGTTGAGACGGGCACGGGTGTCGACGATGTATTCAAATCACTATCCGATAACTACACGAAATATGATTTTTTCTTCCTGCACATAAAAAAACTCGATTCCGCCGGGGAAGACGGCAACTTTGAAGGCAAGGTAGCCGCTATCGAGGAAGTGGACGGGCTTCTACCCAAATTAACCGGTCTTCAGCCGGATGTCATTGTGGTTACGGGCGACCATTCCACCCCGGCTGTTTTAGAAGCCCACAGCTGGCACCCCGTTCCGGTGCTGATTAGCTCCAGGTGGTGCCGTACCGACAGCGTATCCGAGTTTTCTGAATCGGCCTTCGTTTCGGGCGGACTGGGCAGGCTTCCCTCGACCCGGATTATGCCCCTGGCAATGGCCAATGCCCTGAAACTGATAAAATACGGCGCCTAGGAGGCATAAATGCGCCTGCCGATGAT
>JAZFUC010000016.1:0-10701 GCA_036446995.1 Dehalococcoidales bacterium
GGTGCCTATATCCACCGGGTCTCCGTTTACCGGCAGCAAATCTTTATAGCGGTACATACTGTAAGGTCCCCCGGTAATGCTTTCCCGGGTTACCACTTCGGCCATTGACTCGTAGTCATAGGTTACCTCAAGAGGACTGAGGCACGATTCACAGAGGTTAACCGGCTGGACCGGGTATTCCAGACCGCATTTTCGGCATTTCAAAGCTCTGGCATATGACATACCGTTTATTCCTTCAATCAGGCTTTCAGCGCCTGATTTATATCATCAATTAAATCTCAGGCTCCTAATGCCTGATTTAGGTCATCAATTAAATCTTCGACGTTTTCCAGGCCGATGGACAGTCTCACCAGACCGTCAACCAGCCCAATCTCGTCTCTATACTCCTTGGGCATGGAGGCATGGCTCATCGTCGCCGGATGTTCGGCCAGCGAGGCAACCCCGCCAAGGGATTCAGCCATGGCGAAAATCTCAAGTTTTTTCAAAAAGTTCTTGGCCGCCTCCATTCCGTCTTTCAGTTCTATTGAGAGCATACCGCCGAACCCTTTCATCTGCCGTTTGGCGATTTCATGGCCCGGGTGCGATTCAAGCCCGGGGTACATCACCTTTTCCACGGCCGGGTGGTTTACCAGAAATCGGGCTACCAGGCCGGCATTGACCTCGTGCTGTCTCATTCTCACCGGCAGGGTCTCGATTCCCCTCAGCACCAGCCAGCAGTCAAAAGGTGAAGCGCAGGTGCCCATGGCATTGAGCAGAAACTGCACCCGTTCCGTAAGTTCATCCGTGGTGGTTACCACCGCCCCGCCGACTACATCACAGTGGCCGTTGAGATATTTGGTGGTTGAGTGCACCACCAGGTCAATTCCGTATTCAATCGGTTTCATGAAATAAGGGGTGGCAAAGGTATTGTCTATCACCGTCAGCAGGTTGTGCTGTCTGGCGATATCAACCGTCATTTCGAGATCGGTAATATTCAGTCGCGGATTGGAGGGCGTTTCCAGCCAGAGCATTTTGGTATTTGGTTTTATAGCCTGCTCGATTTTCTCGCGGCTGTCCATTCTCAGGAAAGTAAATTCAATACCGAAGTTGGTCATCACATCATTGAACAGCCGGTAGCTGCCGCCGTAAATGTCATCGCCGGAGATTACGTGGTCGCCAGACTTGAGCAGGTGCATAACGGTGGTCTCGGCGGCCATTCCGGTGGCAAAGGCAAAGCCGGCTTTTCCGCCTTCCAGTTGAGCTATTGTATCCTCCAGGGCCTTCCTGGTCGGGTTGGCTGTACGCGAATAATCGAAACCTTTCGTCTTGCCGATATCTTCAAAAGCGAAGTTGGATGTCATGTAGATAGGCATCGAGACAGCGCCATATGTCTTGTCCGGTCTTTCCCCGGCGTGAATGGCAATAGTTTCAAATCTCATATTCCGTCTCCCTGGCTAAATTCCTTTACGATTTCCATTCTCTCTTCTATCAATTCATCCTCAGGGGGTATCAGCCCGCTTAATTCCTCCAGCTGCTGCATCCGGCCCTCAAGCTTGTCCTGCTCTTTCAGGACCAGCCGTATCGCTTCGGCTACCGGGTCGGGTAATTGGCCGTGCTCCAGGTCCGCTTGCGGGTCGTGACGGTCTACCACGGCCCGTCCCGGAATTCCCACCACGGTAACTCCGGGCGGGACTGATTTCACAACTACCGAGCCGGCTCCCACCCTGGCTTCGTCTCCGATGGTGATAGCGCCCAGGGCAACCGCTCCGGTGCCCATAACCACATTATTGCCAATCGTGGGATGGCGCTTTTCTTTTCTCAGAGAAGTGCCGCCCAGGACAACGCCCTGGTACATCAGGACATCATCCCCGACTTCCGCCGTCTCACCGATGAGCACTCCCGAGCCGTGATCGATGAAGAAGCGGCGGCCGATTGTGGCCCCGGGATGAATTTCTATTCCGGTCACGAAGCGGCTGAAGTGGGATGTCAGGCGGCCCATCAGCTTGAGGCGGTGCGTCCAGAAAAAATGGGACAGTCGGTGAAACCAGAGGGCGTGCAGTCCGGGATAACACAACAGTACCTCCGCCAGGCTCCTGGCCGCCGGGTCTTTTTCAAATACGGTCCTTATATCTTCTCTCAGTCTCTTAAACATAATAACCCAAATCCGCTCAGTTTACTATTGTACGGCTAAACAGGGGGGTCAGCAACCTGCCCGGTTGTTAACCGGCATCTGGCCGGAGTTTATATCGTGTAATCTTCCGGAATCTTTTTCACCCGGCCGAAATCCAGTTTGTTCCATCCCCGCTCGTGCATATAGTAAAGGACGGCCTTGATACCATTGGCTATCAGCGACAAGGCAATTGAACTGCCCCATTCACGCAACCATAGATATGAAATCAGCATTGTTACGGTTACGGCGATAATTCTCCAGGTTACGGATTTAGCAATGCTTCTTTTATGGCTTTCGGTGCCAACTTCCATCTGGAATTAATCCTCTCCCCCCGTTATCTGTCCTGTTAATAATGGGATTTGCTGACTCTCTCACTTGGTGAAAGTCAGAATAAATTTGTTGTCCTCTGCCTGTTCGAAGGCCGTTTGTATGCCCCGGGACTTCAGTTCCTGGGCCACTGTCTTCAGGGATTCCGTATCCCCGACAATTATCGTTGCCTTCTCCCCTTCTCCAAGGCTTTTTATAAATTCCGTGGCTTTCATCTTGGAGATGGGACAGATGAAACCGGATAAATCGTATTGTTCTTCCATTGTTTATAACTCCCCGTTTATATCCCCTCCCCGGCCTCGACAAAACCGGTGTTTAATACTTCCTGGTAGAAACTGGTGTACTTGAAAGCGTCATCCGGGGAAATTACCACGGCGATGCCCTTGTTGGAGCCCGCGTAAGACAGGGCGGCGCTGAGTATCGCCCCCGTGGTGGGACCTACCGGGATGCCGTCTTTCCGGGCCAGTTTTATGGCCGTGGTGTAGGCATCTTCATCGGTCACCTCCACGGTGTCATCGATAACGGAGTAGTCCAGAATCTTGGGTATATACTCTTCGGCTAACCCGGTAATCCTCTTCATCCCCGGCAGCTTGTGGTCCGCGGTCGAAGGCTCCACGCCGATGATTTTTATCTTCGGGTTCTGCTCTTTAAGGTACTTGCCGACCCCCGTAATCGTGCCGCAGGTGCCGAAAGCGGCGAAGAAGTAGCCAATCTCGCCTTGCGTCTGCTGCCAGATTTCCGGTCCGGTCCCCTGGTAATGGGCCTGGACGTTCAGCTGGTTCTCGTACTGGTTGGGGCTGACATAGCCGTCTTTGGTGGCCGGGCTCAGCACCAGGGCATTGACCAGTCCCCGGGCTCCTTCCGAGGGAAAGGCGGGGCACAGCGCGTCATCGGCTTCCATTAACGTGGCGCCCAGGAATTTGAGCATTATCTTTTTTTCCTCCGGAATTTTGTCCGGGACGGCTATCTCTACGGGAATGCCCATGGCATTGGCAATGCAGGCCAGGGCAATCCCCGTGTTGCCCGATGAAGGTTCAACCACCGTCCGGCCCTTGATGTCCAGCGATTTCATCATTTCCTTGACGATCCTGTCTTTAACCGAGCCGAAGGGGTTGTACCTTTCCAGCTTGAGATAAATCTCAAAACCTTTATTCGGATTTATCCTGTTTAATCTGACCAGCGGTGTCGGGTTCTCCGGGCAGGCTACCAGCCCGGTAATATCAGAATAAACCCTTAATTGATGATCTGACCCTTCACTTTTCATCTTAAGTTTTGAGTGTGGATGCCACACTCACCTCCACATTTACTGGTATCCTGCCACCTTCCGTCACGCTCGAGTTCCCCACCGGGCTGCGAGCAGGGGGCACAGCCGAGAGAGCGGTAATCCATCTTATACCAGGGATGGGCTTCTATATTCCTGGTGGCCATATACTTCCAGATATCCGTCTCGGTGAAAGTGAGGATGGGGTTTATCTTCATAAGCCCGCCCTTATCTTCCACCTCCTGGTAGTCCACCCTTGTCCTGCCTTCCGTGTTTCTCAGTCCGGTAATCCAGGCATCGAGGTCGGCGACAGCTACCTTGGTCGGGTCTACCTTGAGCATGCGGCAGCATTCATCCGGTTCCGTTTTGTAAATGGCCTTGCCGGATGCCGCCTGTATCCGGGTAGCCGCATCCTCGAATTCGGCGGCGGGCAGCAGGACTACCTCGATATTGTCATCCCGGAGAATTTCAGGGACGCTGTCGGCTACCATAAAGACTTTAATCCCGAGGTTCATTTTCTCGTTCATTTTCTTCAGGTAAACAAAGGTCTCCGGAGGTTTGAACTGGGTCATTACGGCAAAGATCGGTATCTTCGGGTCTACCTCTCTGGCGATATCGACGGTGACCATACTGTCTTTGCCGAATGAACAGGCCACCCCTATCCGGGGATATTTCTCTATTGCTTCCGCAACTATTTCCTTGGCTCGTTCTACTTTGTCTTCCATATGTCTGGTGTTGTAACTCCTTTTATTCTGTTTTAGTTAATGGTGTAATAGCGGTTACTTGTAAGGCGGTGGGACTAATATCCCTCCGCGACGGTACACATGCATTTCATGAGTTTCCCCGGATGCCTCCCCCCACTGTTTTGTTCAGGTAATGAATATTTATACATCCGGCGTTCCTGAATAAAGCTCCTGGAACAGCCAGGTAGACAGGTAGCGCTCGCCGGTGTCCGGTAAGACCACTACGATAAGCTTGCCCTTGTTTTCCGGTCTTTTGGCCACTTCCACGGCCGCCCAGACGGCGGCGCCTGAAGATATTCCGCCCAGTATCCCCTCTTCCCGGGCCAGTCTCCTGGTCATCTGCCCGGCGTCCTCATTAGTTACCTTAATTATTTCATCGATTACTTCCGTCTTCAGGATATCCGGAATAAAGCCGGCCCCGATGCCCTGGATTTTGTGGGAGCCCGGTTGGCCGCCGGAGAGCACCGGGGAGTCTACGGGCTCAACGGCGATAGCCTTGAATTCTGGTTTTCTCTGCTTGAGGACTTCGGTTACCCCGGTTATGGTCCCCCCGGTGCCCACTCCCGAGACAAAGATATCTACCCGTCCGTCCGTGTCTCTCCAGATTTCCTCGGCGGTGGTCAGCCGGTGTATCTCGGGATTGGCCAGGTTCTTGAACTGCTGGGGTATGAAATAGTTGGGGTTTTCCGCAGCCAGCTGCTCGGCTTTTCTCACCGCCCCCGGCATACCCTCCGCGCCCGGCGTTAATACCAGTTCAGCCCCGAAAACAGAGAGAAGCTGTCGCCGCTCGATAGACATGGTATCAGGCATGGTAAGAATAAGCCTGTAGCCCCTGGCGGCGCAGACGAAAGCCAGGGCGATACCGGTATTGCCGCTGGTCGGTTCCACGATTACCGAATCTTTATTGATAAGCCCCATTTCTTCAGCGGTTGTAATCATGGCGACCCCGATTCTGTCCTTGACGCTGCTCAGCGGATTAAAAGACTCAAGTTTACCCACCACTTCGGCTACGGCCCCTTCGGTCACCCGGTTCAGCCTGACCAGGGGGGTGTTTCCAATCAGCTCGGTCGAATCTTTGGCGATTCCCCGGGTCAGTTTCGGTATTTCCAGGTTCTTGAATTTCAGTTTCTCCACTTTCCGGCTGTTATCGGCCATTTTTAATCTCCGCCTTTAAATATTTGTATTAATTTGATGCCGTTAATTCAGATTATCCGCCCGGGCTATCCTTTTTATGGCTTCAAGGGTCTCTTCAATCTGCTCCCGGGTATTAAAATAACCGGGGCTTACCCGTACCGTTCCGGCCGGGAAGGTGCCCAGGGTTTTATGGGCCACCGGAGCGCAGTGAAGTCCGGCTCTTACCTTGATGTCAAAAGCCTGGTCCAGAATAGCCCCGACCTCTCCCGGGTCTGTTCCAGCAATGTTAAAGGATATGATAGGAGCCTGTTCCTCACTTCTTTGGGCTCCGTGCACGGTAACACCGTCTATTTGGGACAGGCCCTCGATCAGGCGAGCGTTAAGCTCCTGCTCGTGGGTCAGCACTTTTTCCCTGCCTTCCCGGGATATGAAATTAAGCCCGGCGGCCAGTCCGGCAATGCCGACTGTATTGGCCGTGCCGCACTCGAATTTGTAAGGCAGGTCGGTCGGCTGCTCTTCCATTTCGGAGTGAGAGCCGGTGCCTCCCTCTCTCAGTGAGTCCGGGTCCACCCGCTCGCCGATGTACAGAATTCCCGTGCCCGGCGGGCCCAGCGGTCCCTTGTGTCCGGAGAAAGCCAACAGGTCTATTTTGTCCTCTCTGACATCCAGGGGGTATCTGCCTGCCGTTTGGGCGGCGTCCACCATGAAAATCAGGTCATGCTTCCTGGCTATCAGTCCGTATTCCCTTATCGGCTGGATAACCCCGTTAACATTTGAGGCGTGGCTCATTATAATAAGCCGGGTCTTGTCCGTTACCGCTTTTTCCACGTCTTCAGCGGCTACCGGTTCACCGGCTGACCGGGGAGAAAGCCTGGTCACGGTGACGCCCTGCTTCTCCAGTTTACTCAGGGGACGCACCACGGAATTATGCTCCAGATTACTGGTTATCACATGGTCGCCCGGTTTGAGCACACCCTTGAGACCCATATTCAGGGAATCGGTGCAGTTCAGGGTAAAGACTACCCTGTCTTTGTCATCAGCCTGAATCATCCGGGCCACCAGCAGTCTTGTTTTATCGATAAGGCTGGTAGCGGCCACCGCCAGGGTGTGCCCTCCCCGTCCCGGATTGCCCCCGCTGTTTCTCAGAAACTCGTCCATCTCCTGATAGACGCTTTCCGGTTTAGGCCATGATGTTGCCGCATTGTCCAGATAAATCATAATATCCCGCCGGTAATTTACATACCGATGTATTTTGAGTACATTCCCTTTGCCAGCGATTCGTCTTCCGTGTTGTTTATGATAGCCCGCCCGTCAGGGAAGACCACCATTTCATTATCGCCGTCCCTGACCAGGAAACGAAGCACGAATTCGTTATATTTTACTTCTCCCAGGGGAGTAAGCTGTGAGGCCAGTTTTTCAAAAGATAATGGGCTGGTCTTCATATTCAGCACCTGCACCGCATTCTGCCCGCAGAGAGATGTAGTCTTCGCCCCGAATTTGGCTTCGAGGAACTCGTATTCTCCCCGGCAGGCCGGGCAATCCGCCCGCTTTCCCACCTTCAGGTGGTTGGTCTCTCCTCTCCAGACATCTATCACTATCAGGTCCCGGTTAATATCCGGGCTGCCTATCAGGATTTTCATTACTTCTACCGTCTGCAAAGAGCCGACGATGAACGGCGCCGGGCCGATTACCCCGGCCGTGTCACAGGTCAATGCCATTCCGCTCCCGGTGGTGGGGTTAGCCCAGAGGCATCTGAAACAGGGCGTTTCACCGGGGATGATGTTCATTGTCATTCCGGATGAGGAGATGGCCCCGCCGTAAACCCAGGGGATTTTGTGTTTCAGGGAGACATCGTTTATCAGCAGGCGGGTCTCCAGGTTGTCCAGCCCGTCCACTATCAGATCGGCCCCCTCGACCAGCTTTTCGATGTTGGCATAATTCACATCGGCCACTATTCCTTCGACTTCAATCGAAGAGTTTATTTTTCTCAGGTGACGCTCGGCGGCGACTGCCTTGGGCAGCTCCGACTTGATATCTTCTTCATCGAAGAGTACCTGGCGCTGCAGGTTGTGGTATTCAATAAAATCCCTGTCAACGATTTTGACTTTGCCCACGCCGGCCCGTACCAGGGTGGTGGCGCTGACCGTCCCCAGGGCGCCACAGCCAATGATAACCAGGCTGCTTTTACCCAGTTTAGCCTGGCCCTCGTGGCCGATTTCAGGTACAAGGGTTTGCCTTGAATACCTGTCAATCATTATTCCTTGTCTCCTCTTTACATAAGCGGTTCATTATTATACCTCAAACCACTAGATGTAATACATAGCTTCCTTGGGAGCTTCTTTGATCTTCTGCTTCTCGACCATATCCTCAAGTGTGGTTGATTCCAGGACTCCGTCCATAGCCTGCTTCAGTTCCTCCAGTATGTCCCGGGTGGCGCATACCTCCGAGCGGTCACAGACCCCCGGGTTGTTAATACATTCGGCCGGAATGAAAGGGCCCTCGGCCAGCTGGATAACTTCGCTCAGTTTTACCTTGCCGGTTGGTCGGGCTAACATTACACCCCCCTTGGGGCCGCGGGCGCTACGCAAAATTCCGGCCCCGACAAGAGGGGAGATTAACTGCTCCAGGTATTGAAGTGAAATATCCTGTCGCTGGGCGATTGTTCTCAGCAGGACGGGGTCCCCGTTTTGATGCATGGCCAGGTCAACCAATGCCCTGATGGCGTACCGTCCCTTGGTGGAAAGTTTCATAAAAGTTCTCCTTGTTGACTAATACTATCAACAATATATACAATATCACGACGCCGTTGGGGGTGTCAACGCCGGAATTAGCCGGTTCTGTTTGGTTTTGCTTAATGATTCCGTTAGCAGTCTTGAGTACTGAATTTTGTACTATTATGGTTCAACCCCATCCCCCTGTATCTCCCTTCCCCTAATTAGAGGAAGGGAGAGTGTAAGTTAGAGAGGGGGCGAAGCCCCCTCTCTAAAAGGGGTTTCCCCCTCTCCTTGCCAAGGAGAGGGGGATTAAGGGGGTGAGGTTAATGAAGATACAAATTAAACTCACTGTTACAGGTGTAAAATCAACCGTATTGAAATAGAACGAATCAGCAGGGTCTGTCTGGTGTAAATTTACGGGTCGTGATAGAATAGGGCACTTATTATGTCCAGACGCAGACTAGGAATGAAAAGTGCTAACTATGGCTGTTGACGGAAAGTTTTTACAATCCATACCTTACTTTGCCGGGTTGAGCGCTGCTGAACTTGACTCAATAAGCCGGCTTGTCATGGAAAAGAAAGCCGAACGGCGGGATATAATTCTCCATGAGGGTGAACCGGCCGAGGCTATTTACTTCGTCGTTTCCGGCGCTTTGAAACTATTCAAGACATCGGCGGAAGGCAAGGAACAGATATTAAGCATTTTACGCCCCGGTGATTCCTTTAATGATGTCCCTGTCTTTGATGACGGCTCCAACCCGGCCAGCGCCGAGGCGATGGGCCCGGTAGTCCTCTATGAACTCGGCAAGAGTGATTTCAAAGCTCTGCTGCGGAATAATTCCGTGGTAGCTGCCAATACCATCACTGTCCTGGCGGAGCAGGTACGCCGGATGGTTTCCCTGATTGAGGACCTGTCCTTCAGGCATGTTATCGGTCGGGTGGCCCGGATACTCCTGGAGTATGCCGATGGCGCTGCTCCCGGGGCCCGGCTTACCCAGCAGGATATGGCGGCTATGGCCGGAACCGCTCGAGAGGTGGTCGGCCGGTCTCTAAAATCCCTGGAACAGGAGGGCGTCATAAAATTTGACCGCCACCGGATTGTCATTGTGGACAGGGAAGCTCTCACGGATATGGTGGAATCACCTTTATGAGACAAATGTTACATACAGGCGGTTTAAGCTGCTCTTAAAATGAAAACGAATAAGGGGAGGAAATAGCTTTGGTTGAAATGCCGGTGATAGACCCGGAAAAGTGTAACGCGTGCGGGTTATGTGTTGATGTCTGTCCCTGCGGCGCACTGGTGATGACCAACGGCTTGCTCACTGTTATCGAGACGGAGCTGTGCGGCTGGTGTCTCCAGTGTGAGGTTGTCTGTCTCAGCGGAGCTTTATCCTGTGCCTTCGAAATAATCGTCGACGAAGAGTAGTTTTTCCAATCCTGCTTGTGCTTCTTGCTACGCTCGTCCTTTAGTATTTTTCTGACTTCCTGTCGGCCTCATAGAGGCCCTTTTTTTTCGTTTTCTCCGTCTCCCGGTGATGAGATAAAAATCACATACACCGCCTTCTCCACCATATAAAATTTATCTATATTTGAATAGATTCCAAACTGGAGGAAGGAGGGTGCTAAGATGACGAAGTGGAAATTAAAGAGTTGCCCGCGCTGCGGTGGAGATATGCTCATAGATAAGGACCTGGATTTCTGGTACGAACAGTGTCTGCAGTGTTCATATCGCGTTGAACTGCAGCCGTTAACCAGCTATAAAGAACCGGTTCCGGCCGGTGAATTTCACCCGGAAAGGGACGGGCTGGAAGACAAAAGCCAGACTTGATGACAGGACCTGGCAGAAGTTGCCGAGTTTCAGGTTGGTTCCAAAAAAATATTAGGTAATGGGGGATATTTTTCCAATGACTGAAATTATCAGGAGACATCCCGGCAGGGTTTTGAGGGTACTGGAGAGTAATTACCGGCCTTTTAACCTGCTTGACGAGTTTGAATCGATTGCCAGAAAGGCGTTCGACGGAGGGAAGGCCTTCCGTGAGGGCCTGGTTCACAGGCTGGATGTATACAGCGAGAAGGATGACCTGGTCGTCAAGGCCGAACTACCCGGTATAGACAAAGAGGACCTGGACATCATTCTTGAGAATGATGTCCTAACCATCAAGGCGGAGAACAAGAAGGGAGAAGTGGCTGATGACGTGATTTATTATCATTCGGAGCGTCACTTCGGCCAGTATTCCCGCCTCATATCGTTGCCCTTTGCTGTTGACGCGGATAAAGTTACCGCCAGTTACGAGAACGGGCTCCTGGAGATGAGACTTCCCAAGGCTGAGGAAGCCCGGCCCAGGAAAATTGAGATAAATATCAACTAGAGTG
>JAZFUC010000017.1:0-7113 GCA_036446995.1 Dehalococcoidales bacterium
TTCCAGCGTTCCCGGCGTGGTCATCTGCCAGGTTTGAATTTTATCCGGTATATTTGCCATCTTTCCTCCCTATTAATATTGGATAACAATTATCTCCCCCACACTTAAACCTCTCTGAATAACACCCGGTTCCGGCCATCGGCCTTAACGGTGAACTGGGGGGGGACAGCCTGCCGATTTTATCAATTTTACCCGCGAGTTGTCAAATAAGATGGGTGGTTCATCCAGATTGCATTTTCATATTTTGACAGTTGTTATAAGGAGTTATATTTATATCTGTTTAACCTCACCCCCTTTATCTCCCTCTCCTTAAAAAAGGAGAGGGGGAATGATGTTTTTTAAGAGAGGCTCTGCCTCTCTTAACTCTCCGCTTTATATCTCGCTTCTTGCCACGAGGAAAGCAGAGGTGTTATAAAAACCGGGAATATGAAACAACAGGAAACTAAAAAACAGCGGGGAGCTTAATAAACAAAAGCACTCAGTACGGAATAATACCGGAAAATTAAGGGGAGTTTGAGAGGGGCTTAGCCCCCTTTGTCCCCCCTTCCCCTGATCAGGGGAAAGGAGACAAAGGGGGATGGGGTTAAAGCACAATCACCCGGCATTCGATACCCTCATTAAGAAAAACCGAAGAGCCCCATATTGTTAACCCCTTCGTTTGTATGTTATAATACTCAGGTATTTTTTATTAGGAAAACAAGATGGTAACTGAAAAAGTGACAGCAAAAGAAGGTAAGCAATTGCACGACTACGAAATGGTATTCATCATCAGTCCGGATATAGCGGATGAGTCCCTGGAAGCAGCCATCGGCAGCGTCAGTAATTTCATCACCGACCGGGGCGGGGTTATCGGCGAGATGGTACAATGGGGCAAGAAAAGGCTGGCCTACCCGATTAAGGACGTCATCGAGGGCCATTACGTACTGGCCAAGTTTCAGATGCCGCCGGAAGCCGGTAAAGAACTGGAGACTAATTTACAAATTTCACGCGATGTGCTGCGTCACCTGCTGATAAAAAAAGACAGTTAGATGTAAGGGAGGCTGTTTCTCCCGGGCGCTCAGGGTTAGCAAAAGGAGTTGAGGACGATGGTAAGCGTAAACAGGATGATAATCATTGGCAACCTCGGCAGCGAACCGGAAATGCGCTTTACTCCTAATGGTAAACCGGTAACTTCTTTCAGGGCTGCCACCAACCGGAGATACACCACGGCTGAAGGCGAACGGAGAGAAGAGACGGAGTGGTTTACCATAGTCACCTGGGGAAGACTTGCCGAGCAGTGCAACCAGTTTCTGACCAAGGGACGGCTTATCTATGTCGAAGGCAGACTGCGCACTCATACCTGGGAGGGCCAGGACGGGCAGACGCGCACCCGTAATGAAATCGTGGCTGACAGGGTCAGCTTTCTGGACAAACAACAGTCAACCGCACCGCTTCCCGATGACAGACCGGGGGACGGCGGACAAGAGGATAAGATGGATTCGACGAGTTCACCACAAATGGGGGATGGCGGAACTGATGAGATAGACCCGGAGGACATCCCCTTTTAATAACAGCGGACGTACTGCCCCGGAGGCAGGGAGGAATTTAATTGGCAAAACGAAAACTGGTCACTAAACCAAAGACCACCAAATACAGGAGATCGAGATACGCGCCGAGCCGGAAGGTATGCGCTTTCTGCTCCGGCAAGATTAAAGAAATGGATTATAAAGACGCTGATAAATTGCGCATATTTATCTCCGACCGGGCCAAGATAGCCCCCCGCCGCCGGACGGGTACCTGCGCCAGACATCAGCGCGGCCTGGCGACAGCCATAAAAAGAGCCAGGCACCTGGCTTTACTGCCTTATGTACCGGCCCATATGAGGAAGGTGTCCGGTGCCAGTTAGGGCGGTTAATTTAATAAACCGGGGACTTTCCGTCCCCCTTTATTTTATCAGCTTTTCAATACAGTAAGGGGTTAGAATGCCAAAGAGAACGTATCAACCAAAAAAGATTCCGCGCAAGCGCGAACACGGTTTTCTAAAGAGAATGAGCACACGGGCCGGACGGGCCGTTTTAAAAGCAAGACGGCTGAAGGGTCGTAAGCGATTGACTGTGGTTTAAGCCGAAGCAGGGTCCTTTCCGTTGATTCCGGGGAGCCAGCGATGAGGAGAGAAGAACACCTTACCAAACCGCAGCAGTACGCGTCAGTCTATAACCAGGGCGGCTCGTGGGTATCAAATATATTAGTGTTGAGAGGCTTACCCAACGGACTGGCAATATCCCGATACGGCTTCTCGGTCAGCAAACGGGTAGGTAAAGCGGTAACCAGAAACAGGGTAAAACGTTTGCTCCGTGAAATCTTGAGGGTAACGCCACTTATTCCGGCGTGGGATATCGTATTCATTGTCCGCCCTCGGGCCGCGGCCGCTGATTACGCCACCCTGAAAAGAACGGTAGAAGATTTACTTTCCCGGGCCGGTCTGCTGGAAACCGGGAACGGACAGGGTCATCCCCAGTAAGAACTGCCGGCCTGACCAACCGGGTAATATTACAAGAGGTTATTCAGTAAAAGAAAAACGCAGGAATAATGAAAAAGATCGGTTTAGGACTTATCAGAATGTACCAGGTAACCCTGTCAAGGGTCTTTCCGTCCACCTGCCGGTATATGCCGTCCTGCTCCCAGTATACCTATGAGGCTATCTCAAAATACGGTTTTTTCAAGGGAGCGGGGATGGGAACCAGGCGGATATCCCGCTGTCACCCCTTTCACGAGGGTGGCTATGACCCGGTGCCCTGACAATTGAAGAATATATGAGAAGTGTGATTAGAGTAATAAAAAAATACCGCGGCCCTCTCTTAATCATGGCTATCCTGCTGGGCGGGTTGGCTCTGGCCGGCTGCCAGACCGGACGCGGGGCCATCCCCCGGGGCTGGTCCGGAGGGACAATAGATAACGGTATACTGTTTATCGGTTCCCAGACCGGGGAGCTGGTAGCCGTGGACACGGAGGATAGCAGCCTGATATTTTCGGCCCCCCTGGAAACCGAGGCGCCCTCATCGGGCATCTTCAGCTGCGTACCGGCCTCATCAGCCGTAGCAATTTACGGCTCTCCATCATTGGGCGATAACCTGGTGTATATCGGCGGTTACAACGGTAAAATCTACGCTTTTAGCCGGGATGAATTCAGACAGGAACCCCGCTGGATATATCCCCGCCAGGAAAATATCGGCGGGGCTATCGTCGGCGGGACCGTTTTCGACCAGGGCAAGATTTATTTCGGGGCCGACAACAATAAAATCTATGCCCTGGACGCTACCGATGGTTTTAAGGAGTGGGAGTTCGAGACCGGGAACACGGTTTGGTCCACGCCGGTCATTGACGGAAATACCCTTTATATCGGCTCTTTTGACAAGAAACTTTACGCCCTGAATACCAGCGATGGTTCCAAGAGATGGGATTATGAAACTGAGGGAACAATTGTCTCAACCCCGCTGGTTTATGAAAATACCGTCTATTTCGGTTCTTTCGACAGGCACGTTTACGCCCTGAATACAGCCGATGGCAACCTGAGATGGAAATTCGCTTCCGAGAACTGGTTCTGGGCCCGGCCGGTGGCCGTTAACGGGGCCATCTACGTGGCCGGGCTGGACGGCATAGTCTACGTGCTGGATGCCGCTACCGGCAGCAAACGGATGGAGTTTAACCTGGGCAACCCTGTTGCTTCGTCCCCGGTGCTGGTAGATAACATGGTGATAGTGGCCACGGAAGCGGGAGTGGTATACGCCCTGGATACAACCAGCGGCCGGCAAAGTCAGCTGGCGGACCTGAAGGAAAGGGTATCCGCCCCCCTGGCGGCAAGTCAGGGCAAGGTATATGTTCATAGCTCCACGGGTGTCCTTTACGAGATAGAAGTCCAGACCGGGGCGCTGCGGGAAATCAATATAAGTAAGTGAGGTAGCTTTCTTTGGCTATTGGGGATATCTGGGACCTTATAATATTAAACCCGATGATAAATGTCCTGATTACTCTGTCAGAGTACCTGGCGGATAATTTCGGGATGACTATTATTGTCCTGACCATCATCATCAATATAGTGATGTACCCCCTTACCAAGAAGCAGCTCAAGGCCAGCAAGGCAATGCAGGAAATCCAGTCCCAGGTTAGCGAGATACGCAAGAAATACGCCAAAGACAAGCAGAAGGCATCCCAGGAGCAGATGAGGCTGATGAAGGAATCAGGGGCCAGTTATGCCGGCTGCCTGCTGCCGATGCTGGTACAGATGCCGGTATGGATAGTCCTTTACCAGTCTATTATCCGGGTGGTAGCCGTGGCCCCGGAGGATTTTCTCAACCTGTCCCAGCGTCTCTATAGCGCCTGGCCGTCCGTCTTCTCCCAGGTACCGCTGGACCGCAGTTTTCTCTGGCTGGACCTGGCCGTAAGCGATACTTTCTTGGCCGTCCTGGTCGGGGCGTCAATGTGGGTGCAGCAGAAGATGACCACCCCCATCACCTCCGATCCCCAGCAGCGGACACAGGGACAGATGATGCAGGTAATGATGCCCCTCATGTTCGCTTTTATCAGTATGAGTTTTCCCAGCGGCCTGGCGCTGTACTGGGCAACTTCAACCGTAATCAGAATCATTATGCAGTATTACGCTACCGGGTGGGGTGGTTTAATCCCAACGAAAGATGGCAGGGCAGGCACAAAGGAAAAGGAATATAAGGGGCGCACTATCAAAGAAAAGAAGGCCCTGACGGAAGACGATACCAGTGCCGATATTGTTATCGAACCGAGTACCGCCCGAGGAGAGGAAACAGATGATGGACAGTCTGGAGATCAGCGCGAAGACAGTAGAGGAAGCCGTCCAGGAGGCACTGGACCAGTTAGGCGTCAGTCGGGAGGAAGTAGAAGTAACCGTCGTAAAAGAGGGTAAGTCCGGTATTCTTGGGATGGGTGGTGACGATGCCCTGATCAGGGTAACCTTGCTGGAGAGCGAAGCCGGCGGAAGTACCGCCAAAACCGATACCGCCAAAAGTAATGCCGCCGAAGGCGATACCGCCGAAACCGCCAAGGAGACGGTAGAGACACTGCTGGGTCTGATGGGAATGAGCAACTCCACCGTAACCGTTGGCATCCAGCCTCCTGAAGAGGCAGAAGAAGAAGCCCTTCCCTCACTTTCCGTTAACATAGAAGGTGACGACCTGGGCATTCTAATCGGTCGGCGGGGACAGACGTTGACCAGTTTACAGTATATTGTCAGGCTGATAATAGGCCGTCAGACGGAAACCTGGCAGCCGATAATCATTGATGTAGAGGGTTATAAAGAGCGGCGTTATGAGGGGCTGCGGGCTTTTGCCCAGCAAATGGCCGAGCAGGTGAGAGACAGGGAAGCGCCTTTCAGTCTTGAACCGATGCCTGCCTATGAAAGACGTCTCATACACATGGTCCTGGCCGACCATCCGGATGTTGTTACCGAGAGCATGGGTCTGGGTGAATCCCGGCGGGTAGTAATTATGCCCAAGGGCAGCCGGCTGGATTGATTTATTTATTATAATATGTTAACCTTTTTCTGATAAAGGCTGTGACGGAGAAGAGTAAGGCAGACAAGGGACGCCCAGCGAGTCTGGTACGGTGAAAGCAGATGTGTCCCCTCCCTGAAAATCCCTCCTGAGCCGCCAACCGAAAGTCCTGATTCTATCCGGGCGAGTAGACTTGGCCGGTCTCGCCAACCGTTACCATAGGCGGGGGCATAGTATTGTGCCCCTTGAGTGCCCCGTTTAAAACCGGGGAACAAGGGTGGTACCGCGGGAATTTTAAATCTCGTCCCTTAGAGGGCGGGATTTTTGTATTTTAGGGGTTTAATAAAATGTTTCAACCGATGAAGAGTCGGATGATTATTAAAGGCTTGAAGGCCTTTAATGATGAACTGAAAGGCGAGTGGAAACCAGTCGTTTCAAAATAATCCAGAGAGCATGAGAGGCGGAGCCTCTCATAAAAACCCCTCCCCCTCCCCGATTCTATCGGGGAGGGGGACGCAGGGGGTGAGGGTGAAAATAAAAGAAAATATCCTCAAGGGGGTTTTATAAAATGTTCCAGGAAGTAAACAGCAGAGTGAATTTTCCCCAGCTTGAGGAAAACATCCTCAAACTGTGGCGGGAGAAAAACATTTTCCAGCAGAGCGTTGACAGGCGGCAGGGCGGCCCCCGTTTCAACCTGTATGAAGGCCCGCCGACGGCCAACGCTAAACCGGGCATCCACCATGTCATGGCCCGCGTTTTCAAGGACATAATACCCCGCTACAAGGCAATGAAGGGATATTACACCCCCCGCATCGGCGGTTGGGACACCCACGGCTTGCCCGTTGAGCTGGAGGTAGAAAAACAGCTGGGCTTCTCCGGCAAGGCCCAGATTGAAGAATACGGTATCGAGGCCTTTAATCAGCGCTGCCGGGAAAATGTTTTCAACTACATAAAAGAGTGGGAAACAATGACAGAACGCATAGGCTTCTGGGTAGACCTGGAAAACGCCTATGTGACCATGGATAACAACTATATTGAGTCCGTCTGGTGGATAATCAAACAGATGTGGGACAAGGAATTGGTCTACCAGGGTTACCGGGTCACCCCCCATTGCCCCCGCTGCGAGACCTCACTCAGTTCCCACGAGGTTGCCCAGGGATATAAGGATGATACTGAAGACCCTTCTGTTTACATAAAGTTCAAAATAGCCTCTTCTCCGAAACCGGCTGCCCTGGAAAACCTTTTGAAAGCGTCCGGCAAGCCAGTTTACCTGCTGGCCTGGACCACCACCCCCTGGACCCTGCCCGGCAACACCGCCCTGGCGGTGGCGCAGGATGCTGAATACGCGGTGGTTGAAACGGACACCGACTATCTTGTCCTGGCCAATGCCCGGCTCAGCGTCCTGGAACCTGAAAACTACCGGGTAGTAGAAAAAGTCCGGGGTAAGGACCTGGTCCGCTTTGGCTACGAGCCCCTTTTCAACCCTCACGATTTCGGAGTAGACCGCTGGCGCTTTCAGAGTCAGGGGGAATTACAGAGCCAGGAGGCAGACCCGGAACTGACTTATTCTGTCATCGGCGGTGATTTCGTTTCGATGGATGAGGGCACCGGC
>JAZFUC010000018.1:0-6525 GCA_036446995.1 Dehalococcoidales bacterium
ATACACCAGTGTACCCGGATATGTAGTTAACTGGCACAACACGGAGAGCGACGCCGGACTGCCGGCCTCTGAAATCGAGTCGATTACCGACCCCGAAGCCCGGGAGAACATCACCCGGCTGATTCAATCCAGTGAAGGCCCTACTCCGGTAGAATTCTGGTAACCATCGCTTTACGGACCCCGGTCAGCCAAGAAATCTCTTCACATCCCTCGCCGAGTACAGCCTGTGGATAGTAGCGCTATGGGGTATTTCTTCCAGATCCTTCCCTATCCTCTCGTCGTAGCCCCGCCGGTGGTTCCAGGCGTAAAGCAGCAGTGAGTCGCGACTGAAGAAGGATTGCCTCACCGTTTCCCGGTTGTTTCCGCAGACCAGTTTCTTGTCCAGGCAGCGGGCGACGGTCCTTTTCAGCAGCCGCCGGAAAGTAATCCTGAAAGGCAGGCGCAGCCAGACGACCGTATCAGCCAGGGGCAGAATTGTCTCCCGAATCCGGCTATAGTTGCCGTCACACACCCAGCCGCCCGGGTAATTATCCAGCACAGCCAACGCGTCTGCCCGGAATTCTTCCAGTGGCTTCTCTACCCAACCAGGCAGCCAGAAAATGGCGTCAAGCTCCACACAGGGCAGACCGGCGCGCTGAGCGATGATCTGGGCCAGCTTGGACTTGCCCGAGCCTATCTGCCCGTAAACGACAATGTGACGACCTATTTTATCCATAAGGGAAAATATATCTTAACACGGCTGTGAAATCAAGCCCCCACCCAATCGGAGAGGCACTTATTCAATCGTGAACGGCTGGACCGCTAAGGGGCAGCTAATCAAACCATCCCATCACGAGCTCCAGGCCCCAGGCACCAGCGAAGGCCACCGCCGTATAGAGCAGGAACTTGCCGATGAAAACCACCGCCAGGAATTTCCATATCGGGAAACGCAGAGCTCCCGCCGCCAGACCGGCCAGGTCAAAGGGTGTCAAAGGGACCACCGTGAAAAAAAAGATGGTCAGCAACCCCCATCTCCTCATCCAACCCTCCGCCCTGAGATGCATCCGGTTACGTCTTATAATGCCCCGTCCGCTGAAACCGGCCATATAACCGCTCATTTCACCCAGCGCCCCCCCGGAGGAGGCCGCCAGCGCCAGCAGGACCGGATTAAACACAGACCCGAGGACGAAAAGCACCGGGAAAATGGGCATCGGTAATAATATAGAGGCATTGAAGGCCAGACTAACGAGAAAAGTGCCCAGGTAACCCAGTTCACCCAGCATTCCCACCTTGTTCCGGAAAATAAAGAGAAGCACGGTAAGAGCCAGTACCAGAGATATTGTTAAGACAGGGATAACCTTATCTCTTAATCGCGGCTCACTGTCCGGTTCAACCTGATTAGTATCTTCGATTGGGCTGGTCATCGGAATTGCCTGCTAACGCTAGTTTTGCTATACTTCATACGTGCGCCCCCATCGTCTAGAGGCCTAGGACGACACCCTTTCAAGGTGTAGACAGCGATTCGAATTCGCTTGGGGGCATTCTAAATCATCCGGCAGGTAAATTACAAGCGCCGCCCGGGACAGCCCTGCGGTTTAATTTGACCAGACCAGCCGTCATTACTTATTATTACACTACTGTGAAGGCACCTTATCTCAAAATGCTGCTGGTAGTGATTATCCCCGCCGCTCTCCTCCTCTCAGGAGCATGCTATTTTCCCGACGATGCCGGACCGTCACAGCCGGAAGGGCCGTCACAACCGGAAGGACCGCCGCAGCCGGAAGAGCCATCCGGCGCCGACCCGGTTTCCCGGCCTGCCCCCGAAGCCGAACCGGTCTTCACCGAAGAAGGATTCAGCCTTTACAACGATATACAGCCACCCTACTACGGCGCCGACCCCGATAAGACGGTAATACTTTATAACAACGAGGCCGCTGTGAATCCAACCTGGCAGGAATTAAAGGACTTCCTCATTTCCGACAAAACTGATGAGAACAGCTACCTGCCCGGCTTGAGAGTCTGCGCTGAATTTGCGGCCGAACTTCATAACAACGCGGAAAGGGCAGGAATCCGGGCCGGTTGGGTGGCCATACATTTCGCTGATGACAGCGTGGGTCATGCCTTGAATGTGTTTGAAACCACTACTGCGGGGCTGGTCTTCATCGATAACACGGGAGGAATTCCCATCATAAAGACGTCCACTATCAGTGAAGACAGTTTTACCTCTTCCGCTAAAGAAGGCAGTTGCGCCACCCACGATAAGAAGGCTTACGTAAAGATTGGCCGCCAAATGGGAGTGATTGGCCTGGATATTCCGGCCTCGTTCGATTACAAAGCCTATGTTGACTACACCAATGACTGGTACATGGTGGAAAACAGGATGGAACTCATCCGGATGATGGCTAAAGGTTATGAAGCCAGCCTGGAAGGCTATAACCGACAGGCCGATGAATATGAGGTGGAGCTGGACGGCCGAACCGTAATCGAAGACCCGGCGGAGTATAAGAAGCTGGTAAAGATGCTGGAGGAGCTTCAACAGATGTACGCGGATTTGGACCAGGAAAGGCTTCAGCTCAATACGGAAGTGAGCAGTGTCAATCGGGAAATTGAAAACCTGGGCAACTGCAGGAGAGAACCCCTCGGGATAGTCGAAAGTGTTGAAATATACTGGTGAAAAATGAGTCAGCCTGTGGCAGAAGCCAGCCGTGATATCGCCGAAGTGACGGAACGGATTTGCCGGATGGAGGGCATGCTGGTCCACGCCCTGACTGCCAGCGCCCGCCTGGAACGATTTTCATAATACAAAGAAAAGGCTCTATTGTAATTTAGTTGGCTAAATTGCCGCACATGGAGCTTGCTTTGGTTTCCGGATAACCTCACCCCCTTGGTCCCCCTCTCCTTTTCGTGGAGAGGGGGATAGGGTTACTCCCAATCATAAAAAATTGTAGCTAAATACATATAAGTGTATTATCAGATAAGACCGGGAAGAACCCAAAAACTCCTCTTCACAGGAGGCGCAAATGATTATCAGCCTGGAAAATAAAGTGGCCCTGGTTACCGGCGCTTCTTCCGGTATCGGCCTGGCCAGCGCCGAGGTGCTGGCCGAAAGCGGGGCTAAAGTAGCCATGATTGCCAGAGACCAGGGACGTCTGGCTGAGGCGGTCACGGCCGTGGAAAAGAAGGGCGTCGCCCGGGGCTACCGGCTGGATGTTACCGATACCGCCGCCATAAGTCCCACCGTCAGCCGGATAAGGGAGGAACTCGGCGAGATAGATATCCTGGTCTGCAGCGCCGGGACAAATATCACCAGGGCTGCCCACGAGGTGACCGAAGAGGAGTGGGATACCATCTTCTCGGTAAATACCAAGGGGCTTTTCTTCTGCAACCAGGCGGTGGCGGTGCAGTCAATGATACCCCGGAAGAAGGGGGCTATCGTAAACATCGCCTCCCAGATGGGACTGGTCGGCGGCTGGAAGAGGTCGGTTTACTGCGCCAGCAAGGGGGGAGTAATCCAACTCACCAAAGCGGAAGCGGTAGACTGGGCTCCCTATAATATCTGCGTCAACGCCGTAGCTCCCACCTTCGTCCCCACGGCAATGACCAGCGCCACCCTCAACGATCCGGAGAGCCTGGCTTATGTGATGGACAATATCCCACTTAACCGGATGGCCACGGCTGAAGAAGTGGCGGCGGCCGTCTGTTTCCTGGCCAGTGACCAGGCGGCGATGATTACAGGCACGACCCTGCCGGTGGATGGCGGCTGGACGGCCAAATAATTCATAACCACAACTGCCCTGAATACACCCATTCATGGCTTTGTCTATAATAAACTGACATTCTTAATAACGGGGTGAGATTTATAAATGACTGCTTCCTGCTTAAGCCACCTGGAATGTTCCCGGTGTGAAAAGACCTATGACGCGGATGTGATAAACCAGCTCTGTTCCTGCGGAGCTCCCCTGCTGGCCCGTTATGATATGAAGAAACTGGCCGGGGTGAAAAAAGAAGTCCTGACAAAACGGGCCCCTACGATGTGGCGTTATGAGGAGTTTCTGCCCGTCAGGCAGGCTAAAAATATCATCACCCTGGGAGAGCCGATGACCCCGGTCCTTCACCTGGAAAAGACAGGGGCCGACCTGGGGATGAATAACCTCTATATGAAAGACGAGGGCCTGCTGCCCACTGGAACCTTCAAAGCCCGCGGGGCGGTGGTGGGGGTCTCAAAAGCCCGGGAACTGGGCGTCTCTACCCTGGTAATGCCCACCAACGGGAATGCCGGGGCGGCCTGGGCGCTGTATTCCGCCCGGGCGGATATAAAAGCCTGCATTGTGATGCCTGAGGACGCTCCCTCGATTACCCGGAACGAGTGCGCCATATCCGGGGCGGACCTCTACCTGGTACGGGGACTTATCAGTGATGCCGGTAAAATTACAGCCCGGGCGGTCAGTAAATACGGCTGGTTTGATGCTTCCACCCTGAAGGAGCCTTACCGTATCGAAGGCAAAAAGACGATGGCCCTGGAGATGATGGAGCAGTTTAACTGGCAGGCGCCGGATGTCATTCTGTACCCCACCGGGGGCGGGGTGGGGATAATCGGCATTTACAAGAGCCTCTGTGAACTGAGGGAAATTGGCTGGATAGGCGAAAAAATGCCCCGCCTGGTCTCGGTGCAATCGACCGGCTGCGCCCCGATTGTCAAGGCCTGGCAGGAGGGTAAGACGGAATCCGAAATGTGGCCCGATTCGGCCACGGTCGCCTTCGGCATCAATGTGCCCAAGGCGCTGGGCGACTTCCTGGTTCTGGAGGCTATATACGAAACAAACGGCTGCGCCGTAGCTGTCGAGGATGAGGATATTCTGGAGGCCCAGGCCGAACTGGCCTCCCGGGAGGGGACCTACGTCTGCCCGGAAGGGGCAGCTACCATGGCGGCAACAAAACATCTCCTAAAGCAGGGCTGGATCAAACCTGACGAAAAGGTGGTCCTACTGAACACGGGCACCGGGCTGATATACCCGGAGACCGTCAGCGTGAAAGCCGTTTCCCTGGACCCGGATGAAGATATACCGGAGTAATGAACGGACGAGTGGCTGATGAGAGAGGCTTAACTATAAACCTCACCGGTCCTGACCGGCAGAATCCGTCCTGAGCACGGTTAGCAACAGTACCCGGATCAGTACCGTACCGCCCATAATCAAAAAGGCGGTGTCATAGCTGCCGGTGTTGTCAAAAATCAGTCCACCCAGGTAGGGTCCGACAGCTCCGCCGATAAAAATGCCGATCTCCAGAATACCCAGGATTTTACCGATATTATCCAGACTGAAGGAACTGCCGATAAGCATGGAGATTGAAGTGCCGAAGCCCCCGAAAGTCAGACCGTTCACCAGTCCGAAGAGGTAAAGCATCCACAGTTCCCGGCCCCATACCAGGCCGAGAATAGCGGCGAACTGGATTAAAGAACTAACTATGGCTACCCACTTGACGCTCACCCGGTCCGAGATGATACCGGCAGAGAGCCGGCCGATAAGCATGGCGATTCCTCCCACGCTGAGGATGGTGGCTGATTGCACGGACGAAAAGCCTATGTCTATAGCATGAGGCACGATGTGGGTCATTATAAAAAAGGAACTAAAGGCCATTGTCAGCCAGATAAACAGGAAAGCCCAGAAATTCTGGTTCCGGAATACCCGGCTCAGGGGAGGCTTGGGCAGGTGGCCGGCCTCCCTTTCAGCTCCGGCCGGCTGATAACCCGGCGCTTCTCCGTCAGGCAGGGCGCCAATCTCGCCGGGGTCTTTTTTTATGAGCTGAGCCACCGGCAGCATAACCAGCCAGGCCACCCCCCCCAGCAGCATAATGGTAGTGCGCCATTCCAGACTGTTAATAAGAGACGCCGAAAGCGGAGCAAATATGGCGGTGCCGAACCCGCCGCCGGTGCCGGCGATGCCAAGGGCCAGCCCCCGTTTCCGGTCGAACCAGCGCAGTACCGTTGAAGTCATCACCACAAAAACGGCTCCGGTGCCTATCGACATCAGCAGGCCGTAGGTGATGAAAAGCTGCCAGGAAGCCGTGGTCAGGCCAGTCAATATCAGGCTCAGGCCTACAAAAAACCCCATAACGGAGACGACTTTTCGGGGCCCGTATCGGTCGATAGCCCAGCCGCCCAGGATAGCGGCTGCACCGCTGAAAACCATGCGGACGGAAAGGACCGAGGATGTGGTAGCCCGGGTCAGGTCAAAGGTCTCCTCCAGACTCTTGAAAAAGACACCAAAGGTGGAGTTGAT
The DNA here is from genome assembly GCA_036446995.1 of Dehalococcoidales bacterium. Lineage (GTDB taxonomy): Bacteria > Chloroflexota > Dehalococcoidia > Dehalococcoidales > UBA2162 > JAZFUC01. The sequence goes on from JAZFUC010000018.1 coordinate 6,258, forward strand.
CCCCATCATAATAAAGCCGGTGGCAACAATTGCCCCTACCACCACCCAGCCATAGAAAACCCTGTCCCCGATTTTGAAAACGGATAACAATGTGTTTACCCCCGCAGGATAACAGGCCGGTTTTTAACTACTTCTTCAGTTTAAGCGTCGGGTTCCGGTCTTCACAGGGGACCTTGACCTGGCAAAGCCCGCAGCCAGCCACGCTGGTATCGTTTTTATACCCATCTTTCATGGAAGACGGGTAGCCGAGACCAGCCAGGTATTGCTG
>JAZFUC010000019.1:0-3005 GCA_036446995.1 Dehalococcoidales bacterium
CGATGGCCGGAACCGGGTGTTATTCAGAGAGGTTTAAGTGTGGGGGAGATAATTGTTATCCAATATTAATAGGGAGGAAAGATGGCAAATATACCGGATAAAATTCAAACCTGGCAGATGACCACGCCGGGAACGCTGGAAAAAACCAGTGTGGACGTGCCCGAGATAAAAGCGGGCGAGGTGCTGGTTGAGGTAGCCGGCTGCGGAGTCTGCCATACGGACCTGGGTTATTTCTATGACGGGGTGCCGACGGTAAGTCCGGCCCCCCTTACCCTGGGACACGAAATCAGCGGCACGGTGATAGCCGGGGAGGCTGATTGGATAGGTAAAGAGATAATCGTGCCGGCGGTGATGCCTTGCAATACCTGTGACATCTGCGCCGCCGAACGGGGCAACCGCTGCCTGGCCCAGAGGATGCCGGGAAACAGTATGGGCATCTACGGCGGGTTCTCCAGCCATATCGTGGTTCCGGCGGCTGATTTGTGCCTGTTACCGGCCGATAAAAAGGGGATAGAACTTTCCCACTTCGCCGTTATCGCGGACGCGGGGACATCCCCCTACCAGGCGGCAATGAGGGCCGAGGTGAAACCGGGTGACCTCTGTGTCGTCATCGGGGCCACCGGCGGCCTGGGGGTGTACGCCACCCAGATTCTGTCCGCCCTGGGGGCTAAAGAGGTTGTCGCCATTGCCCGTAACCCGGAGAGACTGAAAAGGGCCCTGGAATACGGAGCCACTCACACCATCCAGAGTTCCTCTGATAAAGACGCCCGGGCTGTCAGAGACGAGTTAAGGATATATGCCAAAGAGAAGGGAATTCCCGGCAACTACGGGTGGAAGATATTCGAATGGACGGGCACGGCCGCCGGACAGAAGATTGGCCTCGAATTGGTTTCTTTTGTGGGCAAACTTGTTATCGCCGGTTTTGGCATGCAGAAGAATGAATATTCCCTGTCCCGGCTGATGGCCTTTGATGCCGATATCCTGGGCACCTGGGGCTGTCTCCCCAAGTATTATAAAGATGTACTCAACATGGTCATTGAAGGTAAGATACAGATAGAGCCCTTTATCGAAACTAGGCCGATGAGCACGATAAAGGAGTCATTTGAAGAAGCTCACAAGGGTGGACTGACCAAGAGAATCGTCCTGGTTCCTGATTTTTAACCAGTAAAATAAATCGGAGGTAAAAAGAGGAATGTCTTTAGATTGGATACCCAAGGAAGGTGGATTAAAGGACCACAATATATGGGGTACGGAGCATTTCGGTACGGACGCTCCCGCCACCATTTATGAGGAAAGGCCTATTATTGACCCCAAAGGAAATCCGGTGGATGGCCTGTACAGCGCCTGGATTATTCTCAATAATCCGGACCAGCTGAATTCCTACACCACCGAGATGGTAAAAGGCGTTATTGCCGGTTTTCACCGCGCCCAGATGCAGCGGAATGTGGTAGCTGTTGTCTTTACCGGCGTGGGAACCAGGTCTTTCTGTACCGGAGGGAACACCAAGGAATACGCCGAGTATTACGCTGAAAAACCCCTGGAATACTCCCAGTATATTAACCTTTTCAACGGCATGGTTGATGCCATTCTCCAGTGCCAGAAACCAACCATCTGCCGGGTTAACGGTATGAGGGTGGCCGGCGGCCAGGAGATTGGCGGCGCTTGCGATATCGCCATTTCCTCAGACCTCGCCCAGTTCGGGCAGGCCGGACCCAGGCACGGCTCGGCCCCGGTCGGCGGTTCGTCTGATTTCCTGCCCTGGTACCTTTCCGCCGAGGACGCGATGTGGAACTGCATTTCCTGTGAGATGTGGAGCGCCTACAAAATGCTGAGGAAGAACTATCTCAGCAAAGTGGTACCGGTGCTCAAGGACGGAGACAAGTTTATCCGTAATCCGGGCATCATCACCGATAAGTGGATTGATGAAGGGCAGATTGTCTACGGCGAGCCGGTAACCGGTTCGGCGGCCCAGGAAGCCAGGGATATGATAAGGTCATTACCCCAGTCACTGACCAACCTGGATGATGAGCTGAACAAGATTCTCTGGACCTACACCAATCTCTTCCCCAGTTGTCTGATGAAATCGATTAACGGCATCAGGCAGAAGAAGAAATTCTTCTGGGATTTGTCAAAGAATGACCATCAGTACTGGCTGTCCGCTAATATGCAGGGAGAAGCCTATCTTGGCTTCACCGCCTTCAATACCAAGGGGATAACCGGGACTAATGTCATCGACTTCATCAAGTTCCGTCAGCTCGAGGCCGAAGGCCATCCCAGGGACGCCGAGATGTACGAGGCCGTCCTGGGCAAACCCCAGAAATAGATAAAGGCAAACAATTCGTCTGGGAAAAGCCCGGCACTTGTGCCGGGCTTTTCTTGTTTATTCCGTTTGATAAGAGTTAACATGTTGTCAGGCTCATTGGATTTTCAGATACGGTTGACAAGCGACGATAAAGAGACGCAGAATAACTGATGAGGTATTAATCTCGTCAGAAAAAATGGAGAAGGAAAAGGAGTGTCGTATGCCTAAAGGAACAATTGCAAGGATAATGGACCGTGGTTTTGGGTTTATCAAGCCGGAGGATGGAGAAGACCTCTTCTTCCATCGTAATGATCTTGAAGGTGTGGAATTTAACGACCTTAGAGAAGGGCAGGAAGTTGAATTTGAAAAGGGCCAGGGACGAGACGGTCGGCCGGCGGCGGTTAAGGTGACGCTCACCTAAATTCATTACAGGCTTAAGAAATAACAACCAATTAAGCGCATTCTTAATTCATAAAATATCTAACATCATATTTTATAAGGTGATGAAATATATTAAGAAAGGGATGCTATGGGTACTAAAAGCAGTAATGAATGGCCGTTACCGTTTGCAAAACCGGAAGAGGTGGGACTATCTTCCGGGCGTTTATCACGAATCCGTCCGGCTTTGCAGAACTTCATCGATGAAAAGAAAGACCCCAACTTTGTTACCATGGTCATAAAACAGGGGAAAATCGTCCACTGG
>JAZFUC010000020.1:0-24827 GCA_036446995.1 Dehalococcoidales bacterium
GTCATCAGGTAGGCCGGGGCGGCCCCGCTGTTGAGGAGACGCTGGAGCAGTTGTTCCGCCTGTTCGGCCCTGAACTCCATAATGGCATCCACCATGGTGAAAACGTTAGCCTGCTGGGTGTAGCTCACAACTGAGTGGACGTCATCTTCCTCAATACCGCTCCCGGAGGTGAAGAGGAGCAGTTTATCTATCTCGCTGGCCATTATCCACAGATTGCTGCCCACCATGCGGGTTAACAGATTAGCCGCTCCGGGGGAGATACCGGCGCCTGCCTCTTTTACCCGTTTCTGCACCCATTCACGCAGTTGCGGTTCCCTGAGCAGGGGAAAGCTCTTTACCGTCGCCCCGGCGGCCAGGTCTTTCAAAAGAGGATTGCCGCCTTTTACTTCACTGTCTATCAACACCAGTACAGTTGTTTCCGGTATCGTTTTAATATAATTACTGAACTCGGCGTGCTTGTCCGCCTGGTTTTTTGATTGCCCGGCCTTGCCCTGGCGGCGGGGACGGCGCTGGGGGCCGAACCTTTCCAGCAAACCGCTGACGATGACCAGGCGCTTGCCGGAAAGAAAAGGGACCGTCTCGCAGACTGTTCTCAGTTCATCCAGGGTCAGCTTCTGTCCCTCAAGGGTGGTCGTGCTGGAAGACAGGTCGAACTGGTCTCCAACGTCACTTTTAACTGCGTCAAGTGACTGGTGAAGGGTAAAATCGTCCTGGCCGGATAATATGTACAGCAAAGTCTGCCTTTCGATTAAAACTCCCCCAATTTTATCATACTTAGTAGTCATATTGTAAAAGATTATTGATAAAACCTCACCCCCTTTATCCCCCTCTCCCCGATTCTATCGGGGAGAGGGGGAAGAAAAAGAAGAGGGGCTGGCGCCCCTCTTAAACTCCCCTTTGTTTTACTTCTTCCAAAATAGGGGAGGAAATATAAAAGAGAGATGAGTTACGATGAATGGATTATGAAATAGACCCCTGCGACGCAAGAATTAAGTCGGGATGATGCCGTGTTTCTTGTCAGGTCTGCTTTCAACTTTATTGATTACCATTTCCAGGGCTTCTATCAGGCGGGGGCGCGTCTCAGCGGGGTCGAATATGTCATCCACATGGAGGTGTTCGGCCGCCTTGTAGGGATTGGCGAATTCCTCCCGGTATTCGGCAATTTTGTCCCGGAGCATTTTATCGGGGTCGTCGGCTTTTTCCAGGTCCCGCCTGAATATAATCGGGGCGGCCCCTTCCGCTCCCATTACCGCCAGTTCCGTGCTGGGCCAGCAGAATACGAAATCAGCTCCCAGGTCCTTGCTGCACATCCCCAGGTAGGAACCGCCGTAAGCCTTCCTGATGGTCAGGGTTATCTTGGGCACCGTCGCTTCTGAGTAGGCATAAAGCATCTTGGCTCCGTGTCTGATAATCCCGCCCCATTCCTGGTCGGTGCCGGGCAGGTAACCGGGCACATCTACCAGGGTGATTATGGGTATATTGAAGGCATCACAGAAGCGGATAAACCGGGATGCCTTGTCGCTGGCATCGATATCCAGGCACCCGGCTTTTGACATTGGCTGGTTGGCTATTATACCCACGGACTGACCGTTCAGCCGGGAGAAACAGGTGATTATATTGGTGGCGAACAGGGGGAAGAGCTCAAAATAGTTTTTGTCATCTTTCCTCTGGTCAAAGACATTTTCTATTATCTTATGCATGTCATAAGGCTTGTTGGGAGCCGCCGGGACGATATCAAAGAGAGAGTCATCACGCCTGTCGGGTTTGTCTCCCCAGTCCCGCACTTCCGGCTTTTCCCGGTTGCTGGAAGGCAGATAGCTCAGCAACTCCCTGATGTTCCGGAAGCACTCCTCTTCGCTGTTTTCAGAGCGGGCGGCCACCCCGGCTTTTTTCTGGGCGGCTACTGCCCCGCCGAGGTCTTCTTCACTGACATCCTGCCCCATGGTTGCCTTGACTACCCTCGGCCCGGTGATAAAGGCGTGGCTTATCCCTTTTACCATAAAGACGAAGTCCATCAGGGCCGGAGAGTATACTGCTCCTCCCGCATTCGGTCCCAGGATAGCGCATATCTGGGGAATCAGCCCGGAAGCCCGGGTGTTCCTGAAAAATATCTTACCGTAACCGGAGAGGGCATCCACCCCGTCCTGTATTCTGGCCCCGCCTGAATCATTCATCCCGATAATGGGGCAGCCTTCCCGGGTGGCGCTGTCCAGCACCCGGCATATCTTTTCCGCGTGTATTTCTGATAATGTGCCGCCGGTGCTGGTGAAATCCTGGGAATAGAGGTACACCTTCCGACCGTCTATTTTCCCGTAGCCGGTAATCACGCCATCGGCCGGTATGTCGGCGATTGAACCCCGGCTGGTGGCAAAGGCGCCGGTTTCCCGGAAAGTGCCCTCGTCAAGCAGGGCATTTACCCGTTCGCGGGCATTAAGCTTGCCCCGCTTCTTCTGGGTGGCCAGACGGTCGCTGCCCCCCATCAGACTGGCTTTATCCCGGCGTTCTTTTAAAATGGCTAACTGTTTTTTCTTTATTTCTGCGTCGTCAGTCATTTTGCTCTCCACAATTCACCGGATAAGTTTCCGGTACCATTCTCAGGGCGGATGGAGTACCCCAAAACCCCGCCTATTCTTCCTGGCTCCAGTTCTGCATCATATCCTTAATCCGCTTGGCCAGACCGGGGCTGGTGCGGAGGCGTTCGATGAAAACGGGACAGCCTTCAAGCAGGGAGTTCTGAGCGGCCGTGGCCATGTTGGACAGCAATTCCTGCATCCCGATGTCAGCCTGGGGGGCGGCTCCCATACCACCGGGGGCAGACTCCATCTGGCGGCGGAGGTCTTCAACAGTGAACCGCATAGGCATGGTGCAGGACTTGTACCAGGGACATTCCTTGCACTGGACTATCCCATAAGCTTCATTTAAAGCGTCCGTCATATCTTAATCTCCTTCAACTCTCTTTACTGTTATATCCAGTCTGTAAACTAAGGTGTGACTTGAATAAGCTTTTTAAGGCCAACTTCAATACTTTCGGTATTCGGGAAGGCCCCAATTTGCTTTCCCTGGATTATACCATTCTTATCTATGAGGAAGGTAGTGGGGTATCCGGTGATGTTATATATTCTGGCGACTCCCATATCCCCATCCAGTAGTACCGGCAGGGTAAGATTAAACTCCCGCATGAAATCTTCTACCTGAGGAATGGTCTCTCCGACATTAATGGCCAGTAATGCCAGTCCCCGGTCCGTCCACTCCCGGTGCACTTCTTCCAGGTAACCCATTTCATCACGGCAGGGGCCGCACCAGGTTGCCCAAAAGTTAAGCAATACTACTTTTCCACGGAGATCGCCAAGGTTGACCATCTCTCCCTCCAGAGACTGCAGACGGAAATCCGGCGCTATCTCCGATACCCTGGTACCTGTTTCCCCTGGGGATGAAGTAGTGCAGGCTGAAATCAATAATACAATAGTTAATAACACCGCCGCCGCGGTTGACACCACTTTACTCAATAAATGCCCTCTTTCCGAGTAAGTCTAACATTAAATCGTCGCCAGTAGAATCAGCTTGTTCATAATAACCAGAATACCCAGGGCTATCATTAAGAGGCCGCTGAAGATATAGATTATCCGGGAGTAGCGCTGGATGCGCTTCAACAGCGGGGTAACGGCATCGAAGGCAATTCCCACCACCAGGAAGGGAAGCCCCAGCCCCAGAGAATAAATGGCCAGCAGGTAAGTACCCTTCCAGACCGTCGCGGTACTGCCGGCCAGGGAGAGAATAGCCGCAATCTGCCAGCTGAGACAGGGTATCCAGGCAAAACAAAAGATAGCGCCGATAAGGAAGGAGCGCGAGTAGCTTCTGCCCGAACCGGAGGATATATTCAGATGTCTTTCATAATTCAGCCAGGGGACTTTCAGGGCCGCCAGCATTACCAGGCCGAATATTATTAACAGGCTGCCGACAATATACCGGATGACGACGGTATAAGAAATGAGGACCGAGCCGAGGAGACCGGCGCCGGCGCCCCATAAACTGAATATGATAGAGAAACCAACGACAAAACTAAGCGAGTGGAGGAATATCCGGAGCCGTTCCTTCTTGATTTCAGTATCCAGTATCTCCGGTCCGGCCATGCTGGCAATGTAGACCGGCACCAGTGGCAGAACGCAGGGGGAAAGGAAGCTGGCCAGCCCGGCGACAAAAGCAAAACCTAAAGCGGCTAAAAGTGACGCATTTTCAATCATTTATCTCTATATTAATAGTAATTGATACGGGCTTTGATATCAAGTTCAGAGAGCAGGGAGGAATGCCCTGAGGGGGATTTCTGCCGGGAAAATATACCTACCGGACGTTTTTAGAGTCCAGGGCGATTGCCCTGTCCAGGTCCGACGGGTAGTTTATATTAAAAAAGGAGAGGAGTTCCGGGTCCAGTTTCCGACTTTCCTCAGGTTGGACATATCTGACGCGAACATTGTCCAGGAACGGGGCGACTCCCAGCTGGTTGCTCTCCAGCAGTTCTTTCATCTCAGGCAGGCAACTCCTGGAGTAAATGGCGTGGAGCGGTTCTACCATTCCGTTCTCAAGTTTGGGGACGATTACATCAACCTCATAAGACAGCCCCAGCATATAATTAAGCAACTCCTCATTCAGGAAAGGCATGTCACAGGCGACTACTATGTTGAGGGGGGATTCAGATGCCTGCAGGCCCGTGTATATGCCGCCTAACGGGCCGGATCCGGGGTAAAGGTCCGCTATAATCTCTGCCTTGCCGGCAGGAAAGTCGGGCAGGTCAGGGGCGGTTACCACCAGAAACCGTTCGGTAAGCGGTGTAAGACGCTCCATGACCCGCTCTATCATACTCTGACCGCCGATGGTTATTAAGGCTTTATTCCGTCCAAAACGCTTATTCCGGCCGCCGGCCAGAATTATTGATGTTGCCTTCATTTACCGCTCACCCCAGTTGCCTGATTAATTTCCAGGTGATTATCTCACAGAGAACCGTTATGTCCTCCGTGGCCAGGTAATCCGTGATTGTGGCATCAAAGAGAATATTCCCCTGGGGCGTCAGTTCCTCGTCACCCTTCCAGAATAATATCGTTATCGGAACATGGCTGAAGGCATTTATCGTCACGGCTACATCGCCAAAGTTCGTCTTCTCTCCGCCCAGGTCCCGGCTGACCTCGGGTAGTTTGTCAGGGTCATCACCGAAGTACCTGGTCAGCGGATTGATGGTCCTCTGGGCAAATGTCGGCGAGTACATACTTCCCTCGGGCAGCTCCTGAAACGTAATTAATTTGTTGCCGGGCGGGGTGCCTTTGGCTGTTGTAAAGTAGTGAAGAATGAGCAGTTTATCCCGCATCGGAATCTCGTCATCGCTGCCAACCAGAGAAACTTCAGCTTCAGGCAGGCTGATTTCGTATGGCCGGTTAAGATAGCTGATGATAATTGCCCGCCTGTTGCCGGTTACCTGGTATCGGGCGCCGCTCTTCCGGCATTGTTCCTCGATGTCCCCGGTGGCGGCAACCTTTTCACGGACAAGCTGGTAGGCAAGCCCATAGGCTTCTTCATAATTCTTCTGTTCCGGTACTGGGATATTTCTGTTTTCCATCAGGCAACCGGTATCGTCAGTATTTAAGGGTTAAAATATCAGTTTGTTCGGCATTACAGCCCGGCGGCGGCCAGGATATCAGGCACTCTTTCCTCTCTACCGATAGCCATAATATGGACGCCGTCACAGATAGACTCTTCCTTGATGGCTTTTATCATCCGGCCGGCAATCTCGATGCCGGTTTGTAAGGCTTTGCCTTTTTCGGCCCCGGCCATTTCATCGATAAGCGCCTGGGGAACAAAGATACCGGGGACATTCTCGTTCATAAACCGGGCCATCCTGGCTGAAGTCAGCACCACTATTCCGGCCAGGATTTTAGTGTTAAGCGGGCGGGCATATTCCATGAATTTTTTAAGGTTATCTATGTCGTAGACCGCCTGGGTCTGGAAAAACTCGGCTCCGACGGCCACTTTTTTCTTGAATTTAAGCAGCTGGGGTTCGATTGGGTCCGCTTCAGGGGTGACAACAGCTCCGGCGCAAAACTCAAAGGGGCCGTCAAGGTCATTGCCTCCGAGGTCTTTACCTGATTCCATCAGACGCACCGTTCTGAGCAGCTGCACCGAATCGAGGTCGAAGACCTGCTTGGCCGCCTTGTGGTCGCCGACTGTTATCGCGTCGCCCGTCAGGCAGAGCACATTCCTTATCCCTCTCTCGTAAGCGAAGAGGAGGTCAGCCTCCAGGGCCATCCGGTTGCGGTCCCGGCAGGTCATTTGCAGAATGGGCTCCCCGCCCTTTTCCTTGATTGCCAGGCACACACCCAGCGAAGGATAACGCATCTTCGAGCTCTGGTTATCGGTGGCGTTAAGGGCGTCAACCTTGTCCTTGAGCAAATCGATGTGATGGAGAGTCTGCTCCATGTTGGTTCCCTTGGGGGGACCAATCTCTGTGGTAGTTACGAATTTACCGGAGTTTAAAACTTCTCTAAAAGGTGTAGCCATTGTTCCTCCCCCGTTACTTGATAGCGAGTTTTCCGGGTTTCACTACTGCCTGATAATTTTTAGGCGGTTGTTCTTTTTCAATAAGGTCAAGCCTGTCCTGTTTTTTCAGGCGGTTATATATCAGCGTCCAGGCGCAATCCTTGTCCGGGTCCACCTCACACTTGCCCTTATTTGTGCCTCCGCAGGGGCCGTTCAGCAGGCCTTTGGCGCAGGAAGTTACCGGGCAGATGCCGCCGGTCCAGGCCAGGACGCATTCTCCGCACTGGGAGCAGACTTCGTCCAACACGCCCTCCAGATTTTCCTTGCCGATAAAGAGAGTATTCAATGCCGGAAAAACCGGTTTTTCATTGAATTGCGCTACCTGATGCACTCCGTAAGAGCAACTCATCACCAGCAGGCAGTCGGCCTGCTGTATTTCTTCGTCGCTCGCTTCGAGGGCGTACTTGGTTAATTCATCACAGGCGGTGGGGATGACCATCCAGCCGGGCACCGTCTTACCTTCGGCTTCCAGCTTGTCCTTCATCTCAAGGACCTCGGCTTTGCCGCCGGTGTGAAGTGCCGTGGCGCAGGTACCGCAGCCGATAATATATACGGACTTGCACTTGCCCAGGAATTCCTTTATCTCTTCAAACGGTTTTTGTTCCGTAACAGATAGCATTACTTCACCACCTTAATCTACTCTAATTCGTTCTTCAAAAGCGTTCCTGAAATGCTGCAGGCTGTCCATCACCGGGTTGGGGGCCGCCTGTCCCAGACCGCACAGCGAGGAGAGCGTCATCGCGCTGGATAATTGTTCCATGACCGTAATATCACTCTCTTCACCCTGACCGCGGGTAAACTTTTCCAGTATTGTGACCATAGCGGCAGTGCCTTCACGGCAGGGAGAACACTTGCCGCAGCTTTCCTCGGCCAGGAATTCCATGGTGCGGTAGAGGATATCAACCACATCCCGGCTCCGGTTAAATACGGTAACTGCCCCGGCGCCGAGGATAGTCTCAAATGAAAGTTCCGTGTCCAGCATTGTCTCCGGCACGATTCTGCCGGTGGCCCCGCCAATCTGGACCAGCTTAACATTTTCCCCGCCGGCCAGGTCCACCACCAGCTCTTTCAGGGTGCTGCCCAGCACAAGTTCATAGACGCCGGGCCTGGTTACATCCCCGCTGACGGAGAAGACCTTGGTGCCCTTGCTGCGCTCGGTGCCTTCCCGGCTGAACCATTCTCCGCCGTTCCGGATGATGGGGGGGATATTCATCAGCGTCTCTACATTGTTAATGATCGTCGGTTTGGCTCTCAGCCCCTGGGTCGGAGGGAACGGGGGGCGGGGACGCACTTCTCCCCGTTTTCCTTCTATAGAGTCCATCAGGGCTGATTCCTCACCACAGATATAAGCGCCGGCTCCTTCTCGGACCTCGATATTTATACCGGCCAGGAAACCCCTTTCCCCGGCTTGCTTAATAGCCTGATTCAGAAGGTCCAGCAGGTAATGGTATTCAGCTCTAAGGTAGATATAGCTCTGTTTGGCCCCGATGGTCAGGGCGGCGATAGCCAGTCCCTCAACGAGACTGAACGGGTCATTCTCCAGCATATACCTGTCCTTGAATGTCCCTACCTCGCCTTCATCAGCGTTGCAGATGGCGTATTTTTCGTCACCCGGCGCCTGGTAGGCCATCTCCCATTTTACTCCGCAGGGGAAGCCGGCCCCTCCCCGCCCTCTCAGGCCGGAAGTTTTAAGTTCTTCAATTACCTGCTCCGGGGTTAGCTCGTCACGGACTTTCCGGAGGGCCTTGAAGCCATCCTGTTCCAGGTAGCTGTCAATATTCCCGGGATCGACAATTCCGCAGTTTTTTAATACTATCCGCTTTTCCGGCAACGATAATCTCCTGCCCTGTGGTTATTTGTACTCTTCAAGAATCTGTGATATTTTCCCGGGGGTCAGATTCCCGTGAACATCATCATTAATCAGCATTGCCGGTGCTTTATCACAGGCGCCGATGCAATTGGTCAGCTCAAACGAGAACCGCCGGTCGGCCGTGGTCTGGCCCGGTTTAATGCCGATTTCCTTTTCTATGCTTTCAGCCACCGATTCGTAGTTTTTCAGGTGACAGGGAAGACTTTTGCAAATTCTGATTATATTCCTGCCCTGCGGTCTGGTTGAAAGGAATGAATAAAAAGTGGCCACCCCGTACACGTCACTCCGGGACATATCCAGGGTTTCAGCCAGTTCTATCATCGTTTCTTCGGAGATATAGCCTTCTTCATCCTGGGCTTCTTTTAACAGCACCAGCAGGTCTTCAGGAGTTTTGCCTTCAGCAATATTAGTCATTTAATCTCTCTTAATAAGTATACTATCCCTTGATAATCAGGGGAGGCCCTTGCTTTTTCTCACCGATTGCTAGCGGTGTGGTCAGGGCGCCGGTGGGACAGACGGGAATACATTTTCCGCAGTCCCTGCAGACCTCTTTGTTCAGCATCTCGTCGAAATCAACCACTACCCTGGAATCAAAACCCCGGTAGGCGGTACCGAATACCCGTTGTCCAACTACCTCGTTACAGACCCGGATACAGCGGCGGCAGAGAATGCACTTGGTCATATCGCGGGTAACATAGGGGCTGACATCTTCGATTTGAGAATAGCGTTTCGCGGTCCGGAAGCGGGACAGTCCCACATCCAGGTCGGCTGCTACCTTGCGCATTTCACAGATATTGGCTTTTTCACAGAGAAAGCAGGAACCGCAATGGCTGGCCTGGAGCAGTTCCATTATCACTCTCCGTGTCTCGAGCACCTTGGGAGAGTGGGTACTGATGACCATCCCCTGGCCCACAGGAGTATGACAGGAGGCCGCCAGCAGTCTGGCGCCCTCCACCTCGACAACGCAGACCCGGCAGGCACCGGTGGGGGCCAGGCCCTTGATGTAGCACAGTGTGGGTATATCTATGCCCCGGTCCTGGGCTACCTCAAGGATGGTTTTGCCTGAATCGGCGGTTACTTCTTCGCCGTTTAATGTAAAAGTGACATCGCTCATCGCTTGTAACTCCAGTCAGGAATGGTAATAGACATTATATCTCCAGCCATGAATGGGAATAAAGAGATTCGCCGGTAAGGACATTGACTGTTTTTACGTACTCAACTTCTTTCTGGTTCAGTGAGGACATATCCGGTTTCTCTCCGTCCATCACCCGGTGGACCAGGTCAATAATTTCCGGCATTTCTCCCCTGGCCAGGCTGACCAGCTCCGGGTCGAAGGCATCGACGATAGCCGAATACAGCCCGTATCTCATCAGCATTATCAGGTAAGTCCGGTTTAATTGAGGCCTCAGATGAGCCGGAGTGCCATTGGAGATATTGGACAGTCCCACCGTGGATTTGCAGCCGGGAGCGATGTCTCCCAGCATACTCATAAACTCAACGCAGGATTTCACCTGGTTGATTTCCACGGATACCGGACTGGCGATGGGGTCTATCCAGATATTCTCGGTGGGGATACCGGCCTCGTTCGCCTGGTAAATCAGGTCCACAGCCAGCATACACCTTTCATTAGCGTCCCGGGGCATTCCTTCTACACCCCAGAGCAGTCCGATCATATCGGCATTGTAATTGGCCGCCAGGGGAAGCCCCTTCTCAAGCCGGTCCGGCTGAAGGGAGATTGAATTTATTAAAGCCCGGCTTTTACAGACCTTCAGTCCGGCTTCCATAGCTATCGTATTGGTGGTATCCAGTGACAGCGGTTTATCGGTAACCTCCTGCACCGTATTGACCACCCATTCCATCAGTTCATCCCCACCCCGGCGGGCCGGGCCGATGTTAATATCAAGATAATCCACCCCACCTTTAAGCTCGGCGAGGGCCATTTCCTGAACGGGTTTGGGGTTTCGCTCCTTGAACGCCGGGCCGATGGTCCTGGACATTATATTGATACTCTCGCCAATGAGAATCATCTTTATCTCCTTAGGGTGTCCATGATTTCAGATATGCCGGGATGAGGGAACCTTCCCGGGGGCCGATCTGAATCTCAAAGTCGGGTAATTCCTCTTCCAGCCCGCCGCTTTCGGCGGCGGCGTAGCCGGGTATAATCAGTTTGCGGTGCTTGATCTTGTCCGTAAGGCCGCTCTTTTTGACGAAGGGGCCGATTGCGTCAGCGACAAACTTGCCGGCCGCCCAGGCCGTCATAACCGAGAGCCCTTCCGTATCCATAACCAGCAGGTAAGTAGGGACCTTGCTGCTCTCTATCTCGCCGGAGACTATGAAGTAGGTGAGCGAGAAGTTACTGGTCAGCACCACCGGGGAATTTTCATCAGGATTGTTAATCTCGTATATGCCTTCGGCAGTTGCCAGGGGCCGCTGGGGATCGGTAAAGATGTTCATTCTTTCTACCAGCAGAGGGAACAGCGCTTCTCCCTGGAAGTCCGACATTACGATGATACCGGCATATTTGGCGACAAACATTGAAGCGATGACCGCTTCTTTCATCGGGTCATCGGTCATCTCGGCGGGGAAAGTAATCGTCGGGTAGCCGAGGGGCTTGAACTTCTTAACCAGGGCGGAGCTTCTGATGCCTAGCTGGTCTTCAAAGGCCTGGCGAACGGTTCTGGCTCCTGAATCGATGACGATGTCTTCGACACCGGCCCCGGCCAGTTTACCGGTCAGGTCAGCGGCTTCCTCGAGTCCGGAGGCTTTTACGGCCACCGGGCATGAGTTTTCTTTGGCCAGACCGGCTACCGCATCAATATTGGCAGCCGTGGCCGCGTAAATAAGAGGTTTGCTTCCGGCGCAGGCTTTCAGGCCGGCAGCCAGGACGTCTGTGTTTTCACTCATCAGAATGATGGCGCAGTTAACTTGTTTGGCTTTGTTGACCAGCGCTTCGAATTTAGCGGCGTCCCCTGATTCCGATTTCAAGGCCACCAGTTCGGGGCGCAGGACAAGTCCCACCCTTTCGTACTGGAGCTCTTCAAATTTCTTCAGCCTGGCGCCGATTTCAGCATCGTCCATAGTATCGGATATAAGGATAGCAAAACCGGGGGGATTCTCGAACCTTTTTTCGTGACGGAACATCACCGTCTCGCCGCCCACTTTCAAAGCGGAATCGCCGGTGCCGATGACAACCTGCCTGATGGGCGGGGCAGAGGCTACCAGGAGTTGTTCCTTGGACTCTTCGGAGACATAGGGGCAAGCGGTCAGTTCCGCTTTACCCGCCGCCAGGCTCATAGCGAAGGCGAGGCAGGTGGGCACACCGCACTCCTTGCAGTTTGTCTTGGGCAGTAACTTGAATATTGCTATCCCCGTAAGCGCCATTTGTTAATCTCCCTTTTCAGGCTTTATTTACGGTAATGACGAGTCTTTTTCAACCGGGTAATTACCGCGCCGAGCCGTAAAGCCCCTCCCGGGTTTTATTCCCGTGATAAACCATTATACCGGTGTGTTCAGTATCCTGTTAAATTCCGCTAAGTATTTCTATTCGAGAATCGGGTCCATTGTGAGAGCCGGGTGCCCCTTCTCTTCCAGGAAAGGCAGAATCTCTTCCTCGGTAACGCCTATCGTTTCATCGGCAATCATATCCAGCAGGTTGGGCACTCCCATTTCCGTTGCTCTTTCCGTAAAACGTTCGCCGATTTCTTCCTTGAGCATCTTGGGCATCCAGACCAGCCTGAGCAGGCCACCGTCTCCGGCGACGAACTTTCTCTGGCTGATGTTGTACTTGCCGTGTCCCACGAATCCGGGCGTACTCAGGCCGCCTCCGATGGTGCCTGCCAGGGTAGTAAACTTCATTCCGGAGGGCGTCTCTGCAGTATACTCCCTGTTTACGGTCATAATGCCGTTACACAGGGGGAGAACAGCCGCGATACACTCACAGCAGCCGCAGGTGGTCATCGGGTCATTTATCAGACTGTAGAAGTTATAATGGTCAATCTTGCCCCGGGAGGTCTTGGTGACAAAATCGTTGACCCCTTTCCACTGACCCAGCTTGGCATCAATTACTTCACCTTTGGGTACCGGCTGGTTGGGTCCGGTGGGATTAATCTCAAAGGACGCTTTGCAGTCCATCCAGTTATAGGAGCCGCAGAGGCCGGTCCTTTCCGGGCTGATAACGCAGACATGGCTGGGGGCGAAGGACTGGCACAGGGTGCAGGAGTAGTAAGTGTCCGTAGTTTCATCCGTCATACCCTCAATGCGGACATCCCTGATTCCGTACACTGCTTTGGCTTGTTCAGCTATTTCTTCTACTTTTTCCAGCTCGGTATAGAGCTTTATCTGTACTTTATCAAATATCCGTCCGAAATCCTGGTGGAATTTGGCATGGAGAACGGTGCCGATGTGACTAAGCTGGAATCCTTTTTCCACCGCCTGTTTGCTGACTCGTATCCAGGCGATATCTCTCTGCCCGATGTGCATCACGCCCTGGATGTAGTTTACAAGGTGATGAATCTGCCGTTCCAGAATCGGTTCGTAGTCGTCCTGGAAGGCCCGTCCGGCCACCTCGACGGCTATAGCAAAAGGCAGTTTAGTGCCCGGCTCGATTTCAGACAGCTCCGGACCGATGACTTCAATCTTGCCGTCCTCGACTTCATCCATCGGCTTGCTGGTAACCCATTCCACCATGGCCGTGCGGCCTCCGCCGCACTCCAGGTATATATCCTCCCCCCTGACTCTTTCACCCTCGAAGGCGGCTCCGAAGGCCACCGGGATTGGCACTTCCGCCACGGCTACTTTCAACCCCCTGACCTCCACGGCTTTGGCCACCAGCTGGTCGTGAGGGATATTGGAGACGACATGCTCGTAGGTGCAGATTCCGGTGGGCAGTATCTCCGGAATCGGGGTATCGGCAATGACGGGGAAGCCCCAGTTAATGGCTCCGGCGGCATTGGCGTACCATTCGTCGGTTACATAGCCCATCGGCAGAACGAAGGCGAATACGCGGTCTTTGTTATAGATCAGGATTTTTCTGAAATCGCCGGGTTCGATTCCGCCGAAGGACATGGCCGCCCTGGTGGCGAAACCCATGGCGAATACGGTAGCCGATACGTCCGGGCCGAACGATACCAGGCGGGTCGGCCAGCCTATCTGGACTCCCGCTTCGATAAGCTGTTCGGAAAACCTCTTGCCGTTATAATCAGCGGATATGAAGACATAGAGGTTTTTCTGCTGGAGTTCCTGGGCTATCTGGGCGGCTATCTCCGGAGAAGGGGCCGCGCCCAGGATAGCGGCGAATCCGGGGGCCGTGCCGTCAACGAACTCAATGCCCCTCTTGCGGAGGATAACGTCATCGGCGGCGCCCAGCCAGATATTTTCTTCTGTTATATCTTCAGTCTTGGTATAGAAATTTGGTTCTTCCAGGTATCTTATCGCTTCGGTGACTTCCTCGGCGAAAAGGGTAGCCATACCAGCGTCAAGGGCCGGTGCCAGGTAAGGCAGAGGATGTATTTCCTTTACCATTGGCGGCAGTAGCGCTTTGCATTTTTTCAGCACCGATTCCATATCGCCGAGTTTTTCCACCTTGGTGCCCAGTATTCCATAAATTACCGGCAGATAATAGGCGGTATTGGGAAAGCCGACCGGTTCGTTGGCCCCGTACTTGTCCATTGTCTGCTGCCATTTCTGGTCGGCTTCATTCACTATCTTGTGGGCGCCTCTGATTGCTGCCGATGCAATTATCTTTGACATATCTCTTCACTCCTCCCTGCGCTGCCAGGCTAAATAATGTTTATACCTTGTCCAGTTCCCGTCTCATTTCCATATCGTAAAGCACCCTTTCTCTGGCCTTGTCGATGCCGAGAGCCTTGCGCTTTTCATCAATGTGCTTAATTGCCATTTCGGCCATTTTGAGGGGGTCAACCTCAAAGTCCCATTTGCCACCGTAAAGACCTTCCATTTTGTTGAAGAGGTAATCGGTAACCTCTTTACTGCCCAGTGTCGGCCAGGTGGCTCCGAATATGGTGTACACACCCGAGCTGACAAAGTACTGGCCGATGGCGATAGCCTTTTCGCTCATCCATTCCGGGGCAAGTCCCACGGCCGGCAGGTCGCTGATATCGTCGCCCAGGCCGCCGTCTTTCACCATGGCGGTGGCGGCTATCAGGATGCGGCTGTTATCAATGCAGGCGCCCATGTGCAGCACCGGGGGAATACCCACCGCTTCACATACCGAGCGGAGACCATCTCCGGCGTACTGGGCTGCCTCCGGCACCAGAAGTCCGGCTTTAGCGCAGGCCATGGCGGCACAGCCGGTCTCCAGGACCAGCACATCATTCTTGATAAGTTCCTTGACCAGGGTAACGTGAATGTCATCATGGGTGACCCTGACATTGTTGCAGCCGACTACGCCGGCCACGCCCCTGATGCGTCCGTTGATGATGTTGTCGTTCAGGGGGCGGTATGACGCCCGGTACAGCCCGCCGAGCAGGTAGTTGATTGTCTCATGGCTGAACCCGGCAATCAGGTCCGTTTTCTCATCAGGGATACGCACGTTGTCGCCCCTGTTGGGGTAGTTATCGATGGCCATCCTGAGAATGTCTCTGCCTGATTTCAGTGCGTTGTGCTCGTCGAATTCCATGTGGATGGCCCCTCTGATTTTGGTCCGTCTGTCGGTGGTAATCAGCTTGGTGTGATAGCAGTTGGCCACTTCAGCCAGTCCCTGCATAATGCACTGCACATCAACCACCATTGCCTCCACGGCCCCGGTTACTATGGCCAGTTCCTGCTGGAGGAAATTCCCGGCAATGGGTATTCCGTGGCGCATCAGTATCTCGTTGGCGGTGCAGCACATTCCGGCCAGGTTTATCCCCTTGGCCCCTTTCGATTTAGCGTAGGCTATTATTTCAGGGTCCTCGGAGGCTACGGCCAGCATTTCGGCCACATAGGGTTCGTGGCCGTGGATGATTACATTCACCTCGTCCGCCTTAAGCACCCCCAGGTTAATCTGGCTGGCGGCCGGTGAAGGGGTCCCGAAGAGGATGTCCTGGAGTTCCGTGGCAATCATACTGCCTCCCCAGCCATCGGCCAGGGCGGTCCTGGCCCCGTGGAGCAGCAGGTCTTCATAGTCCTGATCGCAGCCCATGTGGGTGCGGTGCATCGCTTCGGTGACTTCCCTGTCAATACCCCTGGGTTTGATTCCCAGGTTATCCCAGATTGCCTGCCTCTTGAGGGGGGCCCGTTTCAGGAAACGGATTTCTCCCTCCTGCCGGCCGAAATCTTCCATCAGTATTTCACCGACTTCAACAGCTATCTCTTCATTACTGCGTTCGCCTATTTCAACGCCAAGTTCCAGGGCCAGTTGGAGCAGTTTCTGCTCATCTTTAATTGCGAAGCCTTCGAGTTCCCCTTTGGCGGTCTCGATAAATATTTTGGTTACTTCACGGCCGTGGTCGCCGTGAGAAGCGGTACCGGCGGCGATTTTACGGAGAAAATTACGGGCGGCGATAGTCTCCGAGGTAGCCCCGCAGACGCCTACTCGTTTTTTCTTATCCTCGGGAGTTTCCTCTTTTCCCTTGGGTAAAGGTACCCGGCATGGTCCCATGGCGCAGATGCTGCAGCAGCTGCCTTCATCGCCTATCGGGCAAGGCCGCATTTTCGCAGCCCTTTCGAAAACAGTACTGACCCCATCCTGGGTCGCCTTCTCTATCATTTCGAGTGTTGCCGGGTCACTGCTGACCACTTTCTTCTCTTCTGGCATTTGTATCAACCTCCTCCCGATTTGATTGCTATGAAGCTGTCAGTTCAGCTATCATTTCCCGGACCAGCTTAATGGCATCCGGGTGTCTCATTATCAATATATCGGCCCCGGCTAACAGCAGGGTAGTAGCCGACATTGCTTCCATTAAAATGCCCCTCTTGCCGGTGTCACCGAGCTTGGGGTCTTCCGCGGTGGGTAACTTGGCTTCCTTGGTCTTCCAGACTTCCTTGGATATATTGCAGATGATTGGAGACTGGAGTTTGTCGTCCTGCTGGGTAAGCCCGGCCATACGTATCCGCTCCATCACCGAGTAACAGTACTCAATACCGTAACCGATGCTGCTGACGGTGGGGTCAATCAGGATTGACTCGTCGGTCACTCCCAGGTTGCCCAACAGAATATTCAACTGCTTGGCCAGGTTTATATCAATAGGCGATGAGGCGATTACCGTGTGGTGATAGGCCAGAGCCGCGGCTCCAATCTTCTTGTGGTCCCCTTCCTCCACCGGCCCCAGAATCAGGCTTTTATCCTGGCAGAGTTCCGCCGCCAGCCTGAGCACTTCCGTGTCTTTATCGTGGCTGGCCGTCCCCCAGACTATCAGAGGGACATCTATGGCGTCCGCCACTTTTTTAACTATGGCGGCTGCCTCTTCAGGGGCGCGGTCGATGCCATTGGGGTCCGTGCTTATCATCTGGAGGCAAATCATCTCCGCCCCGTAATCATCAACGCATTTTTTTGCCCAGGCGACAGGGTCATCAGTCACTCCGGCAAAGGGTTCCAGGGCGGCTTCCGGCCAGTCATCGGGCGGGCAGTCCCAGACCTCCATGGCTATTTTAGGCAGGTTGGGCATTTGGCCTTCAAAAAGATGGAAAGGATATGAAGTTTCCTGTCCGACCGTGACCGCTTTGCTTCCCTTGCCCAGGGTTACTTCTTTAACCTTGCCGCTGTAGGCTGTCCTGGGGATATCAACTTCCATCTGTTCAGTTCCTCCTAGGCCGGGGTCTTTCTCTTCTCACTGCCGTACCAGTCATCGCTGTAATAGTATCTTTCACCGGTTTCGAGATATTTCAGCTTCTCAGCCCGGGTGCCCAGTTTCTGTCTCCATTTACCGACCTGGGTGCCTTCCGGGGTGCCTTCCTCGTAGGTGGCCCCCAGTACCTCCACCTCATCACGGCCGGGAGCGCTCTTCTTCTCCACCTGATATTCCATCCGCTTTCCTCCTTGTTTATGCAAGCCCGGCAGCCACTTTGGCCGCCTTAACGGTATTCATCATAAGCATGGTTATGGTCATTGGCCCCACTCCCCCGGGAACCGGGCTAATGGCGGCCGCTTTTTCACTGACCGATTCGAAATCAACATCTCCGACCAGGATTCTCTTGCCTTCCGCCGTGGTGCCGATCTGGTTGACGCCGACATCTATAACCACCACGCCCTCCTTGACCATGTCTCCGGTGATGGCTTTGGCCTTGCCGGCGGCGACGATGAGAATATCGGCCCGCCTGGTATGAAAAGCCATGTCTTTTGTACGGGTGTGGCAGATGGTTACGGTGGCGTTAGCCCCCGGCGCCTTCTGCATCAGGATGTTGGCGATTGGCTTGCCGACGATATTGCTCCTGCCGACGACGACGACCTCGGCCCCCTCAATCCGGGTGCCGGAGCGAATCAGCAACTGCTGGATGCCGGCCGGGGTGCAGGGCAGATAATCAGGCTCACCTATCATTAGTTTGCCCACGTTAACCGGGTGAAAACCGTCAACATCCTTTTTGGGGTCGATTGCGTAGAGGACTTCCGTTTCATTAAGGTGTTTGGGCAGAGGCAGTTGTACCAGTATGCCGTTTATTTTGGCGTCTTTATTTAATTTATCGATAAGTTTCAGCAGGTCTTCCTGACTGGTGTCTTCGGGCAGGTCGTGTCTTTCCGAATAGATGCCCAGGTTATGGCAAGTTTTTTCTTTAGAGCCGACATATACCTGGGAGGCCGGGTCCGACCCGACCAGGACGGTAACCAAACCGGGTACTAGGTTATGTTTTTCTTTAAGATTGGCGATTTCTTCTTTTAGTTCCACCCGAATTTGCTTGGCGGTTTCGGTCCCGCTTAAAATCTGGGCTGTCATATTACTACCCCTTTCTCTATACCGTGGCTCCCTGTTTGTTGAGTATTCCGTTCATTAAACCATCGATAGCCTTCACTGCCACGGAGCTATCCGGTAAATCAAGCAGTGATTTAGCCTCCAGGTCGTATTGATAAACCTCTTCGTCCCGGGGGATGATGATGGGGGAACTAATTTCCAACCGGGCTATTTCATCTTTAACCATTGGCGCCAGCTCGGGAGGAGCGAAATTCACGATTACGGACTGCTTGGTGACATTCAGTTTAAGTTCCGTAACCAGGTCTCTTATCCTGGCAACCGTCCGGATGCCCTTAACCGAATGGTCGGAAATTATCAGCAGGTGGTCAATGTTCTGGGTAGTTCTCCTGCTCAGATGCTCCAGCCCGGCCTCATTATCCATCACCACATAACCGTAATTACCGGCCATCAGGTCAGCGAATTTCCTCAGCACGGTATTGGGGTAGCAATAGCAGTCCGGACCCTCTCCCCTTCCCATGGTTATCAGGTCAACTCCCTGGCTCTCTACTACCGCATCGTTTAACCGGAACTCCAGATAGGCTTCCTTGGTCATCCCGGCGGGAATATTCAGCTTTACCTGATTGAAGGTAGCTATGATTGAGCCGACCGTGTCTCTTACCACGAGTCCGAGTCCCTCACCCAGATTGGCGTTTGCGTCCGCATCTATAGCCAGAATGGGTCTGGGGTCATTCTTTTTCAGATAGCGTATTATCAGACTTGATATTGAAGTCTTTCCAGTGCCGCCTTTTCCGGCGACTGCTATTGAGAAACTCATATAACTATCCTCCCCTCCACAAGTAAGTTTTCAGGCTAGAAAAGCCCCTGTACCTTTCCGGTGTTAACATCTACATCTATTTTCCTGAAGGCGGGACTTGAACTGGTGCCCGGCATCAGGGTAATAGTACCGGCGCAGGGGCAGAGGAATTTGGCCCCGGAATAAACCAGGATATCCCTTATCGGCAGTGTCCAGCCTTTGGGTACGCCTTTAAGAGTCGGGTCGTGTGTAAGACTCAGATGGGTTTTCACCATCATGGTGGCGTAATCGTCATACTGGGGGTCGGCTTCCAGTTTCTTGGCCTTGGCTTCAGCCTCAGCCGTCCAGGATACGCCATCGGCCCCGTAGACCACCGTGGCAATCTTTTCTACCCGGTCTCTCAGCTTCATCTCCATCGGATAGAGGAAGTGGAAGTCATTCTCTTCTTCGCAGGCGTCAATCACTGCATCGGCCAGTTCCAGGGCGCCGTCTCCGCCTTTGGCCCAGTGGCTGCTCTCGGCGCAGCGGGCTCCGGCTGCCTCGGCCGCTTTCTTGACTATGGCAACTTCGGCATCGGTATCTGTATGGAACCGGTTGATGCATACTACCGGGTTGATGCCGGATGCCCTGATTACGTCAATGAAATGGAGCATATTGGGCAGGCCCTTCTCCAGCAGCCCCAGGTTCTCTTTGGTGTATTCTTCGGAGAGGGGTAATCCGGCCACTACCCTGGGTCCGCCGCCGTGCATCTTGAGGGCGCGGATGGTAGTGGTCAGCACGGAAACATTCGGTTTCAGTCCGCTGTAGCGGGATTTAACATTCCAGAATTTTTCAAAGCCGATGTCGGCGGCAAAGCCGCTCTCGGTGACATGATAATCGAACATCTTAAGGCCGATGCGGTCGGCGATGATTGAAGACTGCCCCACGGCGATATTAGCGAACGGCCCGGCGTGTACCAGGCAAGGCTGATACTCGGCCGTGCACAGCAGGGTCGGGTTGATTGCATTCCGCATCCAGGCGGTCATCGCGCCGCCTACCTGAAGGTCGCCGGTAGTGACCGGTTTACCCTTTTTGTCATAAGCGACGGTTATGTTGTTCATTCTTTTCCGGAGGTCGGCCAGGTCTCTGACAATGGAGAGCATGGCCATCAGCTCCGAGCTGACGGCGATGCCGAATTTTGACTGCATCGTAAAGCCGTCTGTCTTGCCGCCAAGGCCGATAACGATGTTACGCAGGCTCTGGGCGCAGAAATCGATAATCCAGCCCATTTGCACGTTGGTCGGGTCTACATCCAGGCGGCGCATCCCGGTTAATCTCTCGAGACGGGCGTCATCATAGTTGCGCTCATGCTGCATTCTGGCAGTGAGGGCAACCATGGCCAGGTTGTGTGCATTCATAATGTCATTAATGTCACCGGTCAGGCCCATGGAGAATTCGGTCATCGGGATAAGCAGGGCGTTGCCGCCGCCGGCAGCCGTTCCCTTAATATTCATAGTTGGACCACCCGAGGGCTGGCGGAGCGCTCCGCCGACATTCTTGCCCCGCTTGCCCAGGCCTTCCATCAGGCCGCAGGAGGTGGTGCTTTTCCCTTCGCCCAGCGGCGTGGGTGTAATTGCTGTAACTTCAATATACTTGCCGTCCGGTTTGTCCTTGAGCCGGTCTATAACTTTCAGGAAATCGATTTTAGAGATCCTTCCGTAAGGAAGCATCTCGTCTTTCTTTAATCCTAGTTTCTCTCTCCAATCATCGGGAGTCGGCATGTTTTCTTCCGCTGCCTCGGAAATCTGCCAGTCCTGCATTTTTATCGCATCGTAAGCCATAAAACCTCCTCAAGTTTATTTCTACTCCGGCGTTCATTATTGGCGCCGGTAAATAAAGAGGCAATCGCACTGCCTCTTTTAGTGCAAATTATAAACGCGCGCCGGCTGTTTTTTCGGTCGATGCTACCAGGTCCCGGTATATTTCCTCCACCGCCATCCTGACCTGGGGGCTGGAGTCCAGCGGTGACATATTAGCCTGGTCTGCTTCAACCACCGCCTGGTCGTAGGGGATAAATCCCATAAAATGAAAATCGGGCAGGTTCTCGATGAGGAACTCCCTGTCCGATTCGTTTCTTACTTTATTGCCAACCACGGCAATGTTTTTTATTCCAATCTCCGCGGCCAGCTTCCGGATGTTCAGAGCAGTTTCAAGGCTCCGTCTGCCCGGCTCGACAACCACAATAAGTTTGTCCACCATTGAGGCGGTTCCCCGGCCGAAGTGTTCCAGTCCGGCCTCCATGTCAAGTATTACCACTTCATCCCGGGCAATCATCAGGTGGTTCATCAGGGCCTGGAGCATGCTGTTTTCCGGACAGTAACACCCGGCGCCGCCTTTCTTAATTCTGCCCATCCTCATCAGCCTGATGCCGTCCTGTTTCAGGGCATACTTGTCAGGTATATCGTCAACCTTGGGATTCAGCTTGTAGAATGGGGCTGACTGACCCGGTTTTGCCCCGGTCCTTTCCTCGATGAGGTCGCTCATTTCTGAGATAGGAACCACTTTTTCGGGGTCGGGGAAGCCGAGGGCGGCGGCCAGATTTGCGTCGGGGTCTGCATCTATAGCGATGACAGAATAGCTCGATTGAGAAAACAATTTTGAAAGCAGGGAGGCTAATAAAGTCTTACCTACTCCACCTTTACCACTAATGGCAATCTTCATCTATACTCTTATCAGGCGTAATCATATCAGACAATATTAAAGCTGAGACTTCCGTGGGAAAGCACTCAGCTCTTGAGAGAACTAATAATCTTTGCTTACCCTAATTAGTATATATTATGACCGTAAACAAGTCAAATAATAAATAGCGGTAAACAAAGGTAATAATTATATATTGGCGTCCTGTTTTTTATTCAACCGTCAGGGTTTTAGCCAGGTGCCGGGGGTTGTCTATGGGGCAGCCTCTCTCTTTGGCCGTGTAATAAGCCAGCAACTGGAGGGCTATCACATTGACCACCGGTGAAAATAAAGTATCCACCCGGGGCACCGGAATAATATAATCTGCTACTTCTTCAATCACCGTATCGCCTTCTTCAGCCAACGCAATGATCGGAGAGCCGCGGGCTTTAATCTGTTTTAAGTTATTCATCAGCGGTTCGTAGGTATTGTCCCGGGCGGCCAGGGCTATAACCGGGGTGTTGGGGCCGAGTAAGGCATACGGGCCGTGCTTGGTCTCTCCCGCCGCATAACCCTCTGCGTGAATGTAGGAAATCTCCTTCAGTTTGAGGGCACCCTCAAGGGCTATTGGATAATTAATCCCCCGGCCGACGAAGAAGGCGTTCTCAAACCGGGAGAGGAATTTGGCCTGCTCCATAATCTGGCTTTCATTATCCAGCACCTGCTGCGCTTTGTTAGGCAACTGTCTCAGTTCCAGCAGCAGGCTGGCCACGCGGCGGGAATCTCCTTTTGAATGCGACATAGCCAGCCAGTACAGGACCATCAGCTGGGCGGTGAAAGTTTTGGAAGCGGCCACGCTTATTTCCGGCCCCGCCCTGGTATAGATAGTCTGGTTGGCTATTCTGGTGGCGGTGCTGCCGACCACGTTGGAAATAACAATCACCCTGCATCCGGCTTCTCTTAGTTTTTTCATTGCTTTAAGCGTATCGGCCGTCTCGCCTGACTGACAGATTGCGATAGCGACGGTTTTAGCCAGCGTGTGGCTGTAGTAATTGAACTCGGAAGATATCTCCACTCTGACCGGGATTCCAAGTAGTTCCTCTATAATATATTTTCCGGTCAGGACGGCGTAGTACGATGTGCCCGTGGCTATCATAAGCACGGATTCAACGCCTTCTTCCTTCATTCCAGCCAAATCAGCCACCGGTTCCATTTCCCGAGTGTATTCGGCCAGGGTATTTCTGATGACCTTGGGGGTTTCGTGAATTTCCTTGAGTAAAAAGTGCTCGTAACCGGACTTTTGGGCTTCCTCAACGGTCCACATCACCTTCTGCTCGTCCGGTTTGATTTCAGCCCCGTTTCTTTTTATCTTTATTTCATTGGAGGTGATAGCCCCGATATCACCATCCTCCAGGTAGATGACCCTGTCCGTATAATCGAGAATTGCCGGCACGTCGGAGGCGATGAAATTCTCCCGGTCGCCAAGGCCGATAATCAGGGGGCTGTCCTTACGGGCGACGACCAGTTTAGGTTCGCCTTTGGCTATAACAATAATAGTGTAGGAGCCTTCGACTTTTTTCAGAGCCGCTTCGGTCGCCTCTTCCAGGTTGCCTTTATAGTACTTTTCAATGAGATGGGAAAGTACTTCCGTGTCCGTTTCTGAAACAAAGTTATGACCTTCTTCGATAAGAAGATCTTTTAATTCCTGGTAGTTGTTAATTATCCCGTTGTGCACCACGGCGATATTGCCCGGGCAATCTATTTGGGGATGGGCATTGATCTGGGAAGGCGGTCCGTGGGTGGCCCATCTGGTGTGGCCGATTCCGGCCGTACCTTCCAGTCTGGGCGAGGAATCAGCCATCGCCTTGACTCTGATAGTGTCTTTGATAACCTTGATATCATCGGACGCAATAGCGATACCGCAGGAATCATAACCCCGGTACTCCAGTTTCTCCAGACAGTTCAACAGTATCTGATGAGCCTGCTTATCTCCGATATAGCCTACGATGCCGCACATAATTTAAGATAACCGACCTTTCCGATTTAATAGACCGAACTCTTGTCCGGTAAACTGCCGCTGAGCAGTTTCATTGCCTGTACCTGGCAGTAATTACCCAGTATTAATCCCGGCTGTGCGGTTACGCTGTTGCCCAGATTACAGCCGACCCCCAGCATCGCTCCCACATTAACCTGGTGGAAGGAGTCATTGGCCCGTATTTCAACGTCTCCGCTGCAGGCGGTAAAGTGTCCCTTGATAACGCAGCCCTGGTCAACTACCGAGTCCTGGATAATGGAGCCCGGTCCGATGTTTGTATCCGCCCCGATGACACTGTTTTCAATTTCAGTAAAAGGGGCGATAACCACATTATCACCGATGCTGGTTGATGGCAGGATGCAGACATTTGGTCCGATGTCACAGTTTTCCCCGATAATTATGGGGCCGACCAGATAGGTGTTCGAACGTATAATCGTGTCTTTACCGATTGTCACCTGCCCCTTCAGGGTAACCCCGGCTTCTATTGTCCCTCCCTGGCTGGGTGACAGCTGCTGCAGGATGGCATCATTAAGACTCAGCATATCCCAGGGGTAAACGACATCGAGCCAGGTGCCCTCTGTTTCCCGGGCGCTGACTGTCCGCCCCTCGATAATCATATTGTTTATGGCATCGGGAATTCCCAGCTCCGCGTCCATATAATCATAAACGCTGTCCGTAAACGAATATATGCCTGTATTGATAACATCGCTTTCGGACTCCGGGGTCTTTTCTATAATTTCCCGGACTTTATTGCCTTCGGTGCTGACTATCCCGTACCTGGCCGAGTTTTCCATTTTCTTGACCAGTACGGCGTCAGGTCCGGTATTTACAAACTGCTTTATAGTATTTGCGTCGATAAGGTTATCGCCGGGCAACACCAGAAACTCGCTGCCGGTTAACTCCCTTACCTGCATCAGGGCATGGGCTGTGCCCAATTGTCGTTCCTGTATTTTATAAGTTATGTCTACTCCAAAACGCTCCCCGTTACCCATATAGTCAAAAATCTGTTCCCGCCTGTAGCCCACCACGATAATGATATCCTGAATT
>JAZFUC010000021.1:0-2051 GCA_036446995.1 Dehalococcoidales bacterium
AACCTCGAACAGGTATCAAACTATAAAATCTTCGTCGGGCAGGCTTTAGGCGCTGCTACAGCCACCCTTGGTTCCAGTCACCTTCGCAGCCGATATACCATAGAGGAGTTCGGCCTCCCCGCCGATGTCCTGGAGAAAACCTTCGGTCGGCCTGTTCCTCCAGAACCCGAAGCCTACGAGGGGAAGGCCTGGCCGGTCATCTGGCATGAGCACATGTGCGCCGCCACAGATTCTCTGGGAATGTGTCGTTTTTTCACCAAGTGGTTAACACTGGGCTTCCTGGCTTTTGATGAATTCGCGGAGGTAATTAAGGCCGCTACCGGTATGGCCCTTACCCCGCAGGAGGTCTTTGAATGCGGGGAACGTGTCTGGAATATGGAGAGGATGTTCCTGAACCGGGAGGGAGTGGCCAGAAAAGATGATTGGCACCCTGATATTGTCTTCGATGAGCCTATCAAGTCCGGGCCTTTCAAAGGCCGGCATCTGGAGCGGGACAAGTTTTCCAAACTCATTGACGAATACTACCAGGAACACGGCTGGGACACGAATGGCGTACCCACACCGGAGACCCTGGAGCGGCTGGGACTTAATAACGAGCCCAGTCACCTGCTTTAGTCCCGGAATAAGGAGAAAGTTATGCAGAAGCTGGAGATAAATTCTGAAAAATGCACCGGGTGCCGGGTGTGCGAGCTGGTCTGCGCCCTTTATAATGAGGGTGTCAATAACCCGGCCCTCTCCCGTATCCGTATTACCAGTGATTACACGCACCGCCTGGACAGCCCGGTAGTCTGTTATCAGTGCGGAAACCCTCCCTGCGTCCCTCCCTGTCCTGTTTCAGCTATCTCCAAGGACCCTGAGACCGGGGTTGTCGTAATAGATTATGAAACCTGTATTGCCTGCGGCTTGTGCTCGGCCAATTGCCCCTTCGGGGCTATCCCTCAGCTGGAGGATAAGGTCATTAAGTGCGAGATGTGTGATGGCGACCCCCAATGTGTCAAATACTGCGAGACCAGGGCACTGGAGGTGGTGGACAGAGAGGCAGCCTATCAAAACCGGCGCCTGGAACACGGCCAAAAGTTTATTCAAAACCAGAAAGAATCCGCAGGTCTGACCTGAACAGAGAAAAAAATTCCTGTTTTGCTTTTAGGAAATAGCTGATGAAAGGTAGGGATTCGCGCATTCTATTCGAATTGACCTTGAAAATGAACAAACAGTGTAATTATAAACTAAATAGGGGTATATTTGATTTTTATAATTTTTTCATATAGTCTATAATGTGAACTAAAATAGAGTATCATGCAATTTTCAATATGGAAAAGTATATCCTGCGGAGGAATGGTCCGGTACTGTCAGGGGAAATCAGGGTGCTGAGCTTTAGCAGCGGCTGTAGCTTAAAGACCAACATACCTTCCCTGTGTCCGGGGCTCTGGGGTAATCGGGTTTGGTAGCAGGGCCGGTAACCGAAGTAAGGAATTAAATATAGATGAACTTGATTAGCTGCTAGTAAAAAGGGAGGAAAACCAGTAATGAGAAAGAATATGTTATGGGTAGTCGTTGTTTTTCTGATGGCTGTTTCGCTGATTTTAGTATCGTGCGGTCAGGCAGAAGACGTCGATGAAGGACCCACGGAACAAGTCAAAGAGGAACCAAAGGACGTTGAAGAAGAAGAAGTAAAACAGGAAGAGAAAGAGGAAGTTCAGGAGACAGAGGAAGCCGTGTCTTCTGATGTGCCCAGATATGGAGGCACCCTTAGGCTTGCCTTAATAAGAGATATAACCACGTTCGATGATATCGTTACCATAGTCTACGGTCCCGGACAGACAAACGCACTGACTAACGAGACGATGTGGCAGGGCGACTGGGCCAGAGGACCGGCCGGCGGCTACGGTACCGCTGAGAGTGACTGGCTCAGCTGGTATGATCTTTTCGACCACAAGGCGGGCATGACGGCCGAGAGCTGGGAGTGGATTCTGGATGAGGAAAATAACAAGGGCACTATCATCTACCAGATCCGCCCGGGAGTAACCTGGGCGCTTGACCCGGACAACGAA
>JAZFUC010000022.1:0-7828 GCA_036446995.1 Dehalococcoidales bacterium
TCCATCGGCTCACGGGATATGGTTACTCCCTTGCTCTTCAGGTATTCCACCGCCTTGGCCATATCCTCCACCTCAAGGGCAATCCTGACATATCCGGTGTGCGTAGTGTCTGTGGAGCCCGGAGCCGGATTGTCAATACGGAGGAATTCAATTACCGAATCAGCCAGCTCTGCGAATACTATCTCCTGCATCGGCGGCCGGTCTATCTTCATTCTCGACTTTTCCTTGAAGCCCAGGACATCGGTGTAAAAACTGTATGTCTTGTCAAAGTCAGCCGGCACAATCTCCACATGGTCGATTCTTTTGAACATTTTCTATCTCCTTTTATGTTAACTTATTTTCGGTCTGAATTTGTTTTTATTGTCTTTCCAGGCGGCCAGTTTTGATAGTCCTTTCACCATAGAAACATCAGGGACTGTCAGGGATAAGCGCACGTAGCCCTCACCGTGCTGGCCGAAACCCAGGCCCGGGGTTACCACCACTCCTACCTGCTCCAGCAAATCAGCCGCGAATTCGGTCGAAGTGTAGCCTCCCGGAATTTTGGCCCAGACATAGAGGCCGGCTTGGGGTAACCTGGCTTTAAGGCCGATATTATTCAGCATTTCCACCACCAGGTCTCGCCGCCGCTGGTAAATGGCGTTATGCTCGGGAATGCAGTCCTGGGGTCCGCTCAGGGCCTCGATAGCGGCGTGCTGAATGGCCAAAGGAATCCCTGAATCCAGGTTTGATTTCAGGGTTTTCAGGGCGGTAATCATCTCCGCGTTGCCTACTACCATGCCTATCCGCCAGCCGGGCATGTTATAGGTCTTGGAAAGCGAGTGAAACTCGACCCCCACGGCCCTGGCCCCTTCCGCCTGGAGAAAGCTGGGCGGCCGGTAGCCGTCGAAGGCGACCTCCGTATAGGGCGCATCGTGGCAGACCAGAATATCATTCTTCCGGGCATATTCAACCGTTTTATTGAAAAAACTGATGTCAGCCACCGCCCCGGTGGGATTATTGGGATAGTTAATCCAGAGCAGCCTGGCCGCTTTGGCCGTCTCGGGCGGCACGGAGTCAAAATCAGGCAGGTAGTCATTCTCCTCTGTCAGAGGCAGATAATAAGGCCGACCCCCGGCCAGTGTGGTGCCTATGGAATAAACAGGATAACCCGGGTCAGGCACCAGTGCAATATCGTTCTGGTCAATGAAACAGAAAGCGATATGGGCGATGCCCTCTTTGGCCCCTATCAGGGGCAGCACCTCTTTATCCGGGTCCAGGGAGACACCAAAACGGCTCTTATACCAGTCGGCAATAGCCTGAGGGAGCTCAGGATGTGGGATCGATACCGGGTAAAAGTGGTTTTCCTTATCCTGGGCCGCACGGCACAGCCGGTCGATTATATGGGCCGGAGTGCCGATATCAGGATCGCCGATGGCGAAACTGATTACTTCCTCGCCTTTAGCTTTTTTTTCAGCTATTTTTCGGGAAATTTCTATGAATAAATACGGCGGTAAAGATTCTATCCGCCTGGCCAGTCTCATATTTATAGCACCTCACCCTCTTTATCTCCCTGCTCATAAAAGAAGAGAGAAAATTTTACTTTATAAAATGGCGGCAACCGGTAAATGGATAAAAAAATAATACCACAACGAGCGGTTACCTTTCAATTTCACAGGGTCACCCTGACGGGCGGTCGCGGTTTCCGCAAAAGTTGTTTATTAACAGATATTACGGCCATTTAGTCCATTATATTGCCGTATAACTGCTGTTTTTGGCGAGTTGAACAAGCAGCTTGCCAGGGATAAAACAGCCCTGATTACTTACCTTTCGGGCCATCCAGTACCAGTCTCGATGCCGAACCCCGCACTCATACAATTATTATGACAATTCCCGGCCCCGGGTCTTGACATATCCGGTCTGGTATGATAAATTGGTTTACGGAAACTGAATACCGCATACCGCTATTTATGAGAGGTCTGTCCGGGATGAAGAAAGTCTATATTAAAGAACCGGTCTGTATGGGCTGTCACCTTTGCGAGGTGTATTGCCAGCAGGCCCATTCACAGTCGAAAGACCTGCTTAAAGCATTCAAAAGAGAAACCCCCCGGCCCCTGCCAAGGGTACGGATGGAGGAAAAAGACCACATGTCTTTCTCAGTGCGCTGTCTCCACTGCGATGACGCCCCCTGTGTCTATTCATGCCTGACAGGCGCTCTGAGCAAGGACCCGGAGACGGGGGTGGTTGATGTGGACACCGAAAGGTGCATTGGCTGCTGGACCTGTATATTGGCCTGTCCTTACGGGGCGATTAAACGGGACACGGAGCGGCATAAGATGGTCAAATGTGACCTGTGCGCCGGAGAAGAAGCTCCGGCCTGCGTGGTCAACTGCCCTAACGAGGCGCTGGCATTCGCTGATGCCGGATAATAAACTCCCCGCCTGATACCAGCACCCGGACCAGAGAAATAAAACCGGAACGGCGGGATTCTTCAGAGGGAACATGGCAAAGACTGAAAAAATCAAATACCTTATTATTGGCAACTCTGCGGGCGGCATCGGAGCGGCCGAGGCTATCCGTGAAGCAGACAAGAACGGAACAATTACCATTGTTTCCGATGAACCTTATCATGTTTACTCCCGGCCCCAAATCTCGGGTCACCTGGCCGAGGGACGTCTCCTGGAGGAAATACTCTACCGGAAAGCCGATTTTTACCGGAAGAATAATATTGAGACCATACTGGGCTCCAGGGTGACCAGGCTCGATCCAGCCAATAACCAGGTTGAATTCGAGGATTCAAAAATAATCGGTTACGAAAAGCTCCTGCTGGCTACCGGAGGGACCCCCATCGTGCCTCCGATGGAAGGGCTGGAGCGTGAGAAGACTTTCACTTTTACTACCCTCGATGACGCCAAAGCGATCGACGAATTTCTGAACCGCCACCCGGATAAAACGGTCAGGGCTGTCGTTATCGGCGGCGGTCTTATCGGCGTGAGCGTGACCGAAGCTCTGGTCAAGCGGGGTGCCAAGGTCAGCATTATAGAGATGAAAGACCGGATTCTGAATACTATCCTCGATGAGGAAGGTTCCGCCCTGGGGCTGGCGGCCCTGAAAGAGGCCGAAGTCGAAGTAATCACCGAACATACCGTTACCAGGGTCAGCACCGATGCGAAAGGCCAGACAACCGGGGTAACCCTGGATGACGGAGGCACGATAGACTGCGACCTGGTTATCGTGGCTATCGGCGTGCAGCCCCGAACTGAGCTGGCCGCCGGCACGGATATTACCCTGAACCGGGGCATCGTGGTCAACCGCTATATGGCCAGTTCTATCCCTAATATCTATGCCTGCGGGGATGTGGCCGAGGCCTATGACTTTGTCCACGAAGGAAACCGCCTCTCCCCGATTTGGCCCAATGCCTACATCGGAGGAAGGACTGCCGGCTTGAATATGGCCGGGGTCAGCACCGAATACGAAGGCGGGACGGCCATGAATTCGATGAAATACTTCGGGACGGCCATTACCTCGGCCGGGCTGGTTGTGCCGCCGGATGACAGCTACGAGATATTCGAGTCAAGACTGGACCACGCCTATAAAAAGGTGGTGGTGAAAGACGGGCTGGTGGTCGGCATGGTCTTCAGCGGCGATATCGAGAAATCCGGCATTATCTACAACCTGATGAAGGATAGAGTGAATGTCGAGGATTTCAAGCTGACCCTGGTTGCCGAAGATTTCGGACTTATCTCACTGCCGGAGGAAATCTGGCGCTCAAAACTGGAAATGCCCGGGTCCGAATCAAATTTCCCGGCAGTTAACGGGGAAGAACCTGAGGAGATAGTGATACTGGATTAGGAATTATTTTTGGGAACCGGTGATTATGAAAGATATTACACGGATTAACAACACTTACCAGGATGACAAGGTAATCGACGCCTGTTCCATATTCGGAATGATGGATACCTCCGGCAATACATTCTCAGGGGAAGACATCATCAAGGCAATCGCTAACATGCGGATGAGGGGAAACGGCCTGGGCGGCGGACTGGCCATCTACGGTCTGTACCCCAATTATGCGGACCACTATGCTTTCCACATAATGTATCTCAGCCCGGAGGGACAACAGGAAACTGAGGAATACATCAGGCAGAAGTTTGACCTCGTCCATACCGAGATAGTACCTACCCGGCCGGCCGTTGGAATCGTGAACCCCCCGGCGGTGTGGCGTTATTTTCTTAATGTAGGCCACCAGAAACCGGAGGACCAGACGGAAGACGATTATGTGGTAGACCGGGTAATGGAGATAAACACCACTCTGAAGGATACTTTTGTCTTTTCCGGCGGCAAGAATATGGGCGTATTCAAGGGAGTGGGCTATCCCGAGGAGATAGCCGATTACTTCTGCCTGGAGCAGTATAAAGGTTACCTGTGGACAGCCCATGGCCGCTTCCCCACCAACTCCCGCGGCTGGTGGGGGGGAGCTCACCCCTTCAGCCTGCTGGACTGGACGGTCGTCCACAACGGTGAGATATCATCTTACGGGACTAACCGGCGCTACCTGGAGCAGTTCGGTTATCAATGCTCCATGCAGACGGACACGGAAGTTATCGCCTATGCTGTCGACTTGCTGATAAGAAAGCATAACCTGCCGGTGGAACTGGCTGTCAGAGTGCTGGCGGCCCCCTTCTGGGACGATATCGACCGGATGCCGCCGGGAGAACGAAAACTGATGACAACCCTGCGCCAGGTTTACGGCAGCCTGCTGCTTAACGGACCTTTTACTATTATCATTGCCCACGAGGGCGAGATGATTGGACTTACAGACCGCATCAGACTCCGCCCTTTGACCGTGGGGGCAAAAGGGACGATGCTTTACCTTTCCTCCGAGGAATCGGCCATCCGCCTGATAAGCCCTGACCTTGATAATACCTGGATTCCCACCGGCGGAGAGCCGATAATAGGACGGCTGGGCGAGCCCTTGAAAGTGCCGCCGGTGGCAATCGTAGCATAAGAATTAAAACATCTATATATTTATAGTGGAGTAGGACCGATGAAGACCTTTTTACCGCCTAAATTTGTCATTAAGAGAGACGAAGACCGGTGCATTCAGTGCCAGGTCTGCGTTAACCAGTGCACTTTTGATGTCCACAGCTATGACATCGATGATGACGCGATACGGAGCCGTGAAGAAAACTGTGTCGGCTGCCACCGCTGCGCCATCTTCTGCCCTACCAACGCCTTAACCATCAGCAAGAACCCGATGGACTACCGGGACAACCAGAACTGGGGGGCCGAGCTGGTCGAGGATATAACCAAGCAGGCCGAGACCGGGGGGATGCTGCTGACCGGCATGGGCAATGACAAGAGCCACCGGGTCTACTGGGACCATCTGGTGCTTAACGCCAGCCAGGTGACCAATCCCTCTATCGACCCCCTGAGAGAACCTATGGAGCTGGTCACTTACATCGGCCGGAAGGCGGACCGGGTGGAGATTGACCCCAAAACGGGCGAATTAATTACGGAACTGCCCCCTCAGATCAAACTGGAAGTGCCGGTTATGTTTTCGGCCATGTCTTACGGGGCGGTGAGTCTCAATGTGCAGGAATCTCTGGCCAGGGCGGCTACTGAAATAGGCACTCTCTGGAATACCGGCGAAGGTGGGCTGCACTCCAGCCTCTACAAATACGGCAAGAACACCATCGTCCAGGTGGCATCAGGGCGCTTCGGGGTCCATTCACAGTACCTGAACGCCGGCCAGATAGTTGAAATTAAAATCGGCCAGGGGGCCAAGCCGGGTATCGGCGGCCATCTTCCGGGGGAAAAGGTAAGCCTTGATGTTTCGCTGACCCGGATGATTCCCCAGGGAACGGACGCCCTGTCTCCGGCGCCCCAGCATGATATTTACTCCATTGAGGACCTGAAGCAGCTGGTGCACGCCCTGAAAGAAGCGACTAACTACACCAAGCCGATTTCGGTGAAAATCGCGGCCGTGCATAACTCGGCGGCCATCGCCAGCGGTATGGTCCGGGCCGGAGCGGATATGATTGTCCTGGACGGACTGAGGGGGGCCACCGGCGCGGCTCCCAAGATAATCCGGGACAACGTGGGCATACCTATCGAGATGGCCCTGGCCTCGGTCGATACCCGCCTGAGACAGGAAGGTATCCGCAACCAGGCCTCCCTGGTAATCGCCGGAGGCATCAGAAACAGTGGTGACGTGGCCAAGGCAATCGCCCTGGGGGCTGACGCCGTATACATCGGCACAGCCGCTCTTATCGCCCTGGGTTGTCACGTCTGCCAGCAGTGCCACACCGGTAAATGCTCCTGGGGCATCACCACCTCAGATCTGGCTTTGACCAGGCGGATTAACCCGGAAATCGGGGCCAGGAGACTGGCCAACCTGCTCCGCGGGTGGAGTCTGGAGATTAAGGATATTCTCGGCGGAATGGGCATCAATGCCCTGGAAAGCATGCGGGGAAATCGCCTTCATCTCAGGGGAATCGGACTCAACCAGACTGAGTTGGATATTCTGGGAGTAAGGATGGTGGGAGACTAAAATGGCTATAAAAGTTAAAGACGGTTCCGTTGTAAAAATCGATACCACCGGAATGGAATACAAAGAGTTGAACGCCAGGCTGAGAGATATTGCCTCGGCCGGGACTAAAAAAGTGGAACTGCAGAATGTCTGCGGCCAGAGATACATCGGCACTGACCTTAATACTGAGATAGATATTGATGTTTACGGCACGCCGGGCAATGACCTGGGCGCTTTTATGGACGGGCCCAGGATAAACGTCTACGGTAACGCCCAGGACGGCTGCGGTAACACGATGAATAACGGAGAGATAATTATCCACGGGCACGCCGGGGATATTACCGGGCTGTCAGCCCGGGGCGGTAAAATCTTTATCCGGGATGACGCCGGTTACCGGGCGGCCATCCATATGAAAGAGTACGAGGAAAAGAAACCTTCCCTGGTTATCGGCGGCACCGCCCAGGACTTCCTCGGGGAATATATGGCCGGGGGTATTCTCATCGTGCTCGGCTTGACGCTCCCGGAAGGTCAGGGTCACCGGGCAAAATATATCGGCACCGGAATGCACGGGGGGGTCATCTACCTGAGAGGCAGTGTTGAAGGGTATCAGCTGGGACGGGAAGTAGGCACAGCCGAACCTGAAGAAGAAGACTACCTGGTCCTGCGCCAGCTGATCGGCCAATACGCCGGCCATTTTGGCCTTGATACGGAAAAAATAATGCAGGGCAAGTTTACCAAGCTGTTCCCCCGCTGGCTCAGACCTTATGGAAGGCTTTACGCTTACTAACCGAAGTATTATACTGGCTAAACGATGAGCGACCCGGCCCCCTGCCCGGCAGGTAGTTTCAGGGATGGCTGCTTATTATGGAGGTAAGCTGTGCCGCGTCTGCTGATTATTACTCAAGATAATGAGACACTTACCGGACTCCACGACGGCCTTGTGGAACGCGGTTTTAGCTGTCTGCTCACTCTCTATGATGCCGGAGTAACGGAACTTATTACCACCGAGGCTCCAGAACTGGTTCTGGTGGAGATGGATGATAATCCGTCAGAATCAGGGTCCCGGGGGCTTATTCAGTCGATAAAGAAAGACAGTTCCCTGCCGATTATTGCCCTGATTAACAGGAAGTCCCTGGCCGGTATTGACGGCTACCTGCAAGCTGACGATTTCCTGACCACCCCCTTCGATATCACGGAACTGGCCTTGAGAATCAACCAGATTCTCCATCGCACTCTGAGTGCCGACGGCAGCGAGGTAATCAGGAGCGGCCCTATGGTAATCGATATGATCAGTTGCGATGTAACCATTTACGGCAAAAG
>JAZFUC010000023.1:0-4878 GCA_036446995.1 Dehalococcoidales bacterium
TATCACCATTTACCAGCACCGTGATTTTTCCGAACCGGGGACAAAAGGCTGTAAGGGCTGCGCCGGAATCCTGTCCATGTCCCTGCTGAAAAACCTGGAAGAGTTAAACCTGAGCGTGCCCCGGGAAATAGTCCAGAGCAAGATAGAGCATTACGCCGTCCATAGCCCTTATGCCTCGATTAGTATGTCCAATCCGGAAAAAGATGTAGAAATTATCAGCGTCTACCGGGGCAACGGGCCCCGCGTATCCAGCTACGATAATCAGGTCAGTTTTGACGGCTGGCTGCTGAGAGAAGCCCAAAACCGGGGCGCGAAAGTGGAAAACCGGGAGGTTTCCGCTATCTGGCTGGAGGGGGGCGCCAGTGTGGAAACTGCTGACGGCCGGGAGGAATATGACCTGGTGGTGCTGGCCGGGGGAGTTAACGCAAAACCGGTTACCTTTCACGGGCATAACTATCTTCCCCCCAAAACGGCCGTACTGTCTCAGAATGAGTTACATGCCGGCTCCAGCCAGGTAGACACTCGGCTGGGCAACACGGCCCACGCTTTTCTGCTCCCGAAATCAGGCCTCCTCTTCGGGACACTGGTGCCGAAGGGGCCCTTTATCAATGTCTCGCTGCTGAATATCGCTGACAGTTCCGACCGGGTAAACGATTTTCTGAATCAGGGCACGGTGAAAAACGTGATGCCGAAGAACTATCAACGAGCCTGTAACTGCCGGCCGGAGGTGCCGGTCACCTCCGGCCGCAACTACTTTGGGGACAGATTCGTGGCCATCGGTGACGCGGCTGTGACCCGGTTATACAAGGACGGTATCGGCTCCGGACTGCTGACCGCCCGCCGGGCGGCCCTCACTGCCCTGAATCAGGGCATCTCCGGCCGTGATTTCAAGCACTATTACCTGCCTTTCTGTAAAAATATAGACCGGGACAACCGGTGGGGGAAACTGTTATTCAAAATGAATGACATCTTCAAGGACTCCCGAATATGCCTGCTTGCCCAGAGCCGGCTTATAGCCGGGGAGCAGGATAATGTTTCCGGTCCCCAGCCGTTTACCAGGTCGGCCTGGGGAATGTTTTCCGGGAGTTACAGCTACAAAAGTATGGCCATGATGTCGCTCAACCCGGTCTCAATGGGCAGATTCTTCCTGGCTGTGTCCAGGGAAATTGCGGCCACCCTGTTCCATAAAAGGACTACGGAACACAAGAGAATACACGTGGGCGGCAGGAAAGTCCTGATTCTGGGCAGCGGTTTCGGCGGGACCTACACCCTGAGGCACCTGGTACGCTCCCTCAACAGGAATGAGAACGTGGAAACCACTATGGTAAGCGACGAGAATTTCTTTCTCTTCTCCCCCCTTCTGCACGAGGTGGCGATGGGCAGTATCGAGACCCGGCATATTGCTTATCCCATCAGGAGACTGCATTGGAGAGACAGGTTTAATTTTATCCAGGCCAGGCTGGTAGAGGTGGATATCAAGGCCAGAAAGGTAATCACCACCGCCGGCGAGCTGGATTTTGACTATTTGATTCTGGCCCTGGGCAGCATTACAGACATGTCAAAGCTGAATACGATGGCTGAGAATGTGTTTACCCTGAAAACACTGCGTGATTCGATGTTAATCAGAAATCACATCATCGGTGTTTTTGAGAAAGCCAGCATTGAAGACAACCCGGAAACCCAAAGGCAGTTGCTTACCTTCATCGTCTCCGGGGCCGGCTACACGGGCGTCCAGCTAATGACCGAAATGAGAGATTTTATTTACCACCATTTACTCAGATTCTACAAAACGATAAACCCGGATAACATCAGAATCATACTGGTGGAAAAAGAGCCCAAGATTGTAGCCGAACTGCACACCAAACTGGGCGCTTATGTGATGAAGCAGCTCCACCGGATGGGGATTGAAGTCAGGCTGAGGTCACAGATTACCCGTATCTGGAATGAGGGAGTGGAAATTAACGGTAAAGAGACCGTGCCGTCCAGCACCCTGATCTGGGTGGCCGGTGTGGTAGCAAATCCGGTTATCGCCGCGATGGATGTAAAAAAGGATAACACCGGCCGGGTCAGGGTGAATGAATATATGGAGGTCCCCGGACATCATGGGGTTTACGCCGTGGGTGATTGCGCTCACTTTAGAGACCCGGTCTCGGGCAGACCGGTGCCTCCCCGGGCCCATATAGCCGTCCGCCAGGCAAAAGTGGCCGCCAGAAATATCCTGGCTGAAATCAGAGGGGGAGAGAAGAAGGCTTATAAATACGCGGACACCATGGAAATAATCTCCCTGGGCACATCCAAAGCGGTATTTCGTTTCTACGGCCTGCGGCTCTACGGTTTTCTGGCCCGTCTAATCTGGATAGGCAGTTATTCCATGATGGTTACAGGTACTTATAACAGGCTCAGAATCGTCGGTGACTGGCTGCTGTCCCTGGTATTCGGCCGGGATACTACCTTCATCAAGCTGAACAAGTAGCTGATTTACATACAGGGTCAGGCTAAGACAAACTTCCCGGCTTTATTTCGAACCCGGCCTCGGTCAGTTTTTCTACCACCTCATCCATATCCAGCCCCATTTTCTGGCAACCCTGGGGGATGGTAGTTACCCGGCCCATTGTATTCCGGGCCACGGTGTTGGCCACACCCAGAAATCCCATTTCCTTTAATATCTCGATCAGTTCCGGGTAGGCCTCAGTCAGATCATAAACGCTTTTAGTTAAATCAATCTCTTTCATCAACCAGTCTTTTTTCTCCCTCCAATGCCCTGATGGCGGTCACATCCTGGGTGACTTCGATAGTGCCGAGGTACTGACCGGCGCTGTCCCTGAGAGCAAAATACCTGATATAGACAAATCTGCCCTTCAACGTGAGCCAGAAATCGTAAGAATCCTTGCTGCCGTCCTTGAACGAGGCCAGTATTTTCTCCACGACATCGACGCTCTGGGGAGGATGGCAGTTCTGCACCTGCCGGCCGATAATTGCCTTTGTCCGACTAAAAAAACGGTCCTGACTGTCGGAAAAGTACTTGACCGTGTCATCTTTATCCACAAAAGTGATGTCCATGGGCAGGGTATTAAAGAGCTTCATCAGTTCGGTCAGGTTTAAGGAACCCGTCGGCAGAGTGATGAGGTCGTCCTGAAACAGGGTTTCCTCCACAAGAGAGTCTTTCAGGTGTTTTTCCAGTACGGCCGTCTCTTCCGGCTTCTGGATAAACACATAGCCGATATCGTTACTCTCTTCCAGTATCTTCACCCAGTCGCCGGATTCCAGCTTTTCCAGGGCAGTAGGAAAAAGAATACTCTCTTCTTTAAAAATCATGCCCGTTACTTCTTCCAGCATCGGGTCCAGGGCTTCCTTAAGATAAGTCGCCAGTGAATCGGCGTCTGTAATACCTTCAATTCCGGAAAGAGCTTTTTTAAACAGGTCTCTGATCTCATTATCCTTGCCCCACATCACCTTTGAGGGGCCCATAAATCCCCGTTTTTCCAGAAAAG
This sequence comes from Dehalococcoidales bacterium, assembly GCA_036446995.1. Lineage (GTDB taxonomy): Bacteria > Chloroflexota > Dehalococcoidia > Dehalococcoidales > UBA2162 > JAZFUC01. Next base: position 3,492 of record JAZFUC010000023.1, read on the forward strand.
GAAACAGCAGCTGCTCTTTCCTTTCATAATGGGTCTCCACTTCCTTGAGCGTCAGTATCGATTCCTCCAGCTTTTTCCGCATTTCGGGCGTGTTCTCGCCATCCACATTTTTCGCCGCCTGCCTGATTGATTCGGCCAGGTTTTCAACCTCACGGTTCTCCAGTTTGAAGAGGAAAATGGGATGAGAAGGGGATGTCTCCTGCTGGGGTGCGTTCTCCAACGCTGCCTGAAAAAGCAGGGCGTGCACATTGCAAAACTTTTTTATCTCCTCCGGTTTGAGACCGTCATCGATAAGGCTCTGCTCGATTTCGGCAATTTCCGTGGAAGTAATTGTGCCTACTTCTTTCTCAAAGCGGTCCTTGGCGGCCTCCACGTGTAAACCCCCGTGCAGTTTAATAATGATGTCCTTCATGATTTCTTTTTTTCGGTCTTTGCTTAGTTGTTCCGTCATATCATAACCTCCCGTGTCGGAAAAAATACCCGTCCCCCACCGGTTATCCAATAAAAGTCTGTCAATTCCAGCATATGTCTCTGTTTAACCCCTGTCAAGCAATTCAAGCCTGATTTCACTGTATTTATTCTCAATTCAGCCGCGGGCACGCTCAACGGCCCGTTTCCAACCGGCGTAGAGGGTTTCCCGCTCATCGGCTGACATTTCCGGCTCATAAGTCTCGGCGGCAGACCACCGCCGGGATATTTCAGCGGTGTCCCGCCACATTCCCGTGGCCAGTCCGGCCAGGCAGGCGGCCCCCAGGGCGGTGGTTTCCGGTACGGCCGCTTTCTGGATGGGTATACCGAGGATATCAGCCTGAAACTGCATCAGAAAGGCGTTGGCGGTGCCGCCGCCGTCTACCCGGAGCAATGGTATCTCCAGCCCCGCCTCAGCCTTCATTGCCTCCACAACGTCCCGTGTCTGGTAGGCAATCGCCTCCAGGGTAGCCCTGACCAGGTGTTCCCTGGTCGTGCCCCGGGACAGGCCGGTGATAGTGCCCCGGGCATACATATCCCAGTAAGGGGCCCCCAGCCCGGTCAGGGCGGGAACAAAATACACTCCGCCGGTATCCGGTACCGTTCGGGCGAGGGCCTCGGTCTCGGCGGCTTCTTTTATCAGTCCCAGGCCGTCCCGCAGCCACTGCACAGCGGCTCCGGTGACGAAAATGCTGCCCTCGAGGGCATATTTAATCCCATCGGGTAATCCCCAGGCCAAAGTAGTAACCAGGCTGGTCTCGGTAGTAACCGGCTTCTGACCGGTATTGAGCAGCACGAATGATCCCGTGCCGTAGGTGTTCTTGGCCATACCGGACTGGTAACAGGCCTGGCCGAACAGGGCGGATTGCTGGTCGCCGGCTATACCGGCCAGGGGAACAGGGACATCGCCGAGCAGCCC
>JAZFUC010000024.1:0-7184 GCA_036446995.1 Dehalococcoidales bacterium
CAGAACCTGGCTCTTTCCCTTCCCAGCCTCTATATCGACAGTTTTTCGGTGGAACTGCTGGACTCGCTGCGCTCTCACAAGAAGACCGGCCTCACTTTCGCCCCCGAGGCGGGCAGCGACCGGCTGCGCCGCAGTATCAACAAGCATGTCTCCGAAGAGGGTTTGCTAAAAACGGCCGCGGCCGCTTTCGAAAAAGGATGGACCGGCCTCAAACTGTATTTTATGATCGGCCTGCCCGGAGAAACAACGGAAGACGTCCAGGGTATAATCGATATCGTAAACAAGGTCCGCTCCCTGGCCAGGGAAACAAAAGGCCGTACCCCCCAGATACGGGTTAATATCTCCACCTTCGTGCCCAAACCCCACACCCCCTTTCAGTGGGTCGCTCAGGAGGACGAACAGAGCCTGAACGAAAAACAGGAACTGCTCAGGCAGGGACTTCGGCGGAAGGGGGTCAGGATGTCCTGGCAGGACGCTGACACCAGCCGGCTGGAGGCAGCCCTGTCACGGGGAGACCGGCGGATAGGCCGGGTTATTTACAACGCCTGGAAACTGGGCTGCACCTTTGACTCCTGGAATGAACATTTCAGCTACGAAAACTGGCAGCACGCTTTTGAAGAGGCCGGCCTGGAGCCAGGTTTCTACGCCCACCGGGAGAGGTCTCTGGACGAAGTGCTCCCCTGGGGCCATATCGATTCAGGGGTAACGGCCGACTTCCTGAAGCGGGAATACAAACGTTCGGTGGAAGCCAGGGAGACGGGCGACTGCCGCAGCCAGTCCTGTAATGCCTGCGGACTGGAAAAACTACACCCCGCCTGCCGGGAAAAGCTCGGCCTGAAATAAGGGGCGGAATTTAAAACCCTTATCACTAAAAAGTTGACGAGCAGGCCACCGCAATCATTCAGGTACTTGTGACAGTTCTCCTGAATAAGGAATCAGGATGCTGATTCCTTCTTATTATCCGCGTCGAAGACGGTCAGGGCCACCACTTTGTCACCAGCACCCAGCTTCATCAGCCTGACGCCCTGGGTGCTCCGGCCCTGGGTGGTTATTCCCTTCTTGGGATCATCTTCCTTGACCGGAGTGTGGATTACAATGCCATCGGCAGAGATTATCATTACCTGCTGGGTCAGAGTGGTCACCTTGGCGGTGGCTACTCCGTCTCCCTTTTCGGTCAGCTTGAAAGTCTTGACTCCGCTGCCGGCCCGTTTCTGCCGGGGATATTCATCCATCGGGGTGAGCTTACCGTAGCCCCGGTCGGTTATTGCCAGCAGGTAGTTATCAGGATAGGCGACTTCCATGCTGACTACTTCGTCCCCGGAGGCCAGGCGCATTCCGCTGACTCCGCCGCTGGTCCTCAGGCTGGAGCGAAGGCTGGAAACAGGGAAGCGGATTGACTGGCCCATTTTAGAAATCATTATCACATCGTCTTTATCGGTAGCCAGCCTGGCCGATACCAGTTCATCATCATTCTCCACGTCCATGGCGATAAGGCCGCTGCTGCGAACCACGGCAAATTTATCCGAGGCCGTCTTTTTTATTTCTCCGCTGCGGCAACCCAGCAGCAGGCAGGTATCCGGAGAAAATTCGGTTACGGCCACAATATCCGTGACCCTTTCTTTTTCCTGAATTGGGAAGAGATTAATCACCGCCAGACCCTTGGCCGTTCTCGAGCTGCCAGCCGGAATTTCATAACACTTGAGGCGGAAAACCCTGCCCCTGTTGGTGAAAAAGAGGAGGCTGTCATGAGTATCGGCCACCTCCAGCAGTCTGACGGCGTCATTTTCCCGGGTGGGGAATGCGGTAATTCCCTTACCGCCCCGGTGCTGCGGTGTGTAAAGTTCAGAGGGTACTCTTTTTACGAAACCCCGGTCGCTGAGCGTCACCACCACTCTCTGATGAGGGATGAGGTCTTCTTCGTGGAATTCCACATCCTCTTTATCGCTTATCTCCGTTCGCCTGGGGTCGGCATACTTGGTTTTCAGCCCATCGACCTCTTCCTTAATGAGAGCCAGCACCCTTCTCGGATTAGCCAGCAGGTCTTCCAGGTAGGAGATGTTCTTCAGCACCTCGGCGTACTCGTCGGCCACTTTTTTCCTTTCCAGGCTGGCCAAGCGGCGCAATTGCATTTCTAGAATAGCCTGCGCCTGTATCTGGCTCAGTTTGAAATCGGTCATCAGGCTCTGGCGGGCCTTTTCGGCCGTTGGCGATTTCCTGATGGTGGCGATTATCTTGTCAATTTTATCCAGGGCGATTTTAAGACCTTCCAGGATATGGGCCCTGGCTTTGGCGCCTTTAAGATCAAACCTGGAGCGCCGGGTAATAACCTCCCGGCGGAAGTTTATATAGTACTGCAGGGCCTGTTTAAGGCTGATTACCTTGGGTTGGCCGTCCACCAGGGCCAGCATGTTAACGAAGAAAGAAGACTGCATGGCCGTCTTCTTATAAAGGTTGTTGAGTACCTGCTGGGGCTGGGCGTCTCTTTTTAACTCGATTACGATATGCATCCCCTGGCGGTCAGATTCGTCCCGCAGGTCGCTGATGCCCGTAATCTGCTTGCTGGTCACCAGGTTGGCTATTCTCTCCACCAGGGCCGCCTTGTTGGTCTGGTAAGGCAGTTCAACCACCACTATCTGGCGGTGCTCCGTCTCCGTGGCCTCCGTAATATAGGCTTTGGCCCGGATAACCACCTTGCCGTGCCCGGTAGCGTAAGCGCTCTTTATTCCCTCCCGGCCCAGTATAATGCCGGCGGTGGGGAAATCCGGGCCTTTTACAAACTGGGTCAGGTCTTCAACCGTGGCCCCTGAGTTCTCAATCAGATAGGCAATGGCGTCACATATCTCCCCCAGGTTATGCGGCGGGATATTGGTGGCCATACCAACCGCGATTCCTGAACTGCCGTTAAGCAGCAGACAGGGCAACTGGGTAGGCAGGACCGTGGGTTCCCGGAGACTGTCATCAAAATTAGATGTAAAGCCGACTGTATCCTTGTCAATATCGGTCAACATTTCCGCGGCCAGCCGGGTCAGACGGGCCTCCGTGTAACGCATTGCCGCCGGCGGGTCATTATCCATACTGCCAAAATTACCTTGCCCGTCGACAAGGGGATAACGCATCGAGAAATCCTGGGCCATACGCACCATAGAGTCATAAATAGACGAATCACCGTGGGGATGATATTTACCCATCACCTCGCCGACGATGCGGGCGCTTTTCTTGTGCGAACTGTTATAATTGATACCCATATCGTCCATGGCGTAGAGAATACGCCGCTGGACCGGTTTAAGACCGTCCCGTACATCAGGCAGAGCCCGGGAAACGATTACGCTCATCGCGTAATCCAGGTAGGAACTCCGCATCTCGTCTACAATATTAATCGGCTTCGTTTTGCCTAAAACCACTCTCGGAAAAACCTCCTAATCGTCGCCGTCAATATCGTCGTCATCATCACCGGAATCGTCGCTAAAATACTCCACTTCCTCTCCATTAACTATAGCATATCCGGAGTCTTCCGGCAACGCTTCCTGGTACTCAAGTTGACGCCTGATTATCATATCGCCAAGCCTGTCGCCGATGTACGTCCGCGGGCTTTCCGGACCCCTCGAAGGAAACGACGGCTGCCCCGACTGCCCGGGGTGTTGATACACTTCCCTGATGATGACGGTGGCCGTGTCTTCCGAGGAACTTATAATGACGGCGGTGTACCTGTTACCGCCCTCCATCAGCTTAATAAGGCGCTGTCCGTGCTTGGGTTCCACCTGGCCCAGGTATTCGCCACGACCGTTCTCAACCACCAGGCGCCGGCCCTCTATCTCCAGATTCACCCTGCTGCCGGCCACCGTTTTAGCCATTATCTCGGGCGGCGCCAGGCGGCGAAGGTCTACCACTCCCGCTTTACCGACTTCCTCAATAAACTGCTTCGGTTCAACTTTATCCGGGACACTTTCCCCATTAGACTCCGTCCCTGCCTCTACCAGGTGAGAAAGACGGTTAATATTCTTCTGGGCAATGATATTATAAGGGTTAATTCCCAGGGCCTTCTCATAGGCCTTCCTGGACAGGGAGTACTCCCCCAGTTCCATATGGGCCCTGCCCAGGCGGTTACAGGCATCAACATCATTGGGGAAACTTTCTATCAGGCTTTCGTTGGCCTCCACGGCTTCCCTCCATCTGCCCTCCATAGCCAGGGCGATAGCCTGCTTGCTGGACAGCCGTTTCAGCCTCGTTCTCTCTTCTTCGTGATGAGTCATCTTTGTTCCCCGGGTAACCCCCGTTCCAGAGTAGTATGCTACTCTAGCCAAAACAGGCGAAAAAGTCAAAGGCGTTTACAGGGAAAGAAATCCGGTCTGGGGGGTAGTATCTGAAACGATACTCTTTGTAAGGCAATAATGATGTGTTTTTCTTACTTGTTTATATGACTTTGTGCCAGTGAGAAGCCAATTTATTCTGGAAAAAGTGTAGAAAAACAGCGTCACTCGATATCCAATTCAAAAGCTTTATGTAAAGCACGTACCGAGTCCTTAATCCGGGACTCGTCTATAATGCAGGTAATCCTTATCTCTGATGTGGCGATTAGCTGAATATTTATCCCCTGCTCGCTGAGGGTCTGAAACATGGTAGCCGCATAGCCGGGGGCATTTTGCATCCCGGTGCCCACAATAGTAACCTTGGCCAGTGTCGAATCAGAAACGCATTCCCGGGCGCCGATTGATTTCGCGATCGGGCCTACTACCTCCATCGCCCGGTCAATCTGACTCCGGGCCACGGTAAAGGTTAAATCTGTAATGTTATCTGCTCCGGCGTTCTGGACGATTGTGTCTACACTTACACCAGCCTTGGCCAATGGCTCAAAAATAGCCGCCGCGATACCCGGCCGGTCGGGAACGCCGACCACGGTTATCTTGGCCACATCCAGGTCATGAGCTATGCTTCTCACCTTATTTCGTATTTCCATTGAAGCCCCTCCGTGAATTAATGTGCCCGGGTTATCCGTGAAACTGGAAGCCACCAGGATGGGAATATCATAAAGTTCCCCCAGTTCGACTGCCCGGGCGTGCATCACCTGGGCCCCGTAGCTGGCCAGTTCCAGCATTTCCTCGTAGCCGATCTCGCTTAACTTCAGAGCCTCGGGGACGATGCGCGGATCAGCCGTGTAAACACCTTCAACATCACTGTAAATCTGGCACACTTCCGCACTCAGGCTGGCGGCCAGGGCCACCGCGCTGGTATCGGAAGCGCCCCGCCCCAGGGTGGTCACTTCCATCTCTTCCGTAATACCCTGAAAACCGGCCACGATGACTATATTCCCAAGTTCCAGTTCCTTGACTATCCGTTTAGATTCCACTTTCATAATGCGGGCCTGCCGGTGAGAGGCATCAGTCTTTATCCCCGCCTGGCCGCCGCTGAGACTGATAGCCTCGTAGCCCATCGCCTTCAAAGCCATTGCCACCAGTGTGCTGGAAACCACTTCTCCTGTGGAGGCCAGGGCATCCAGCTCCCGGCTGTCAGGGTCGTCGGAAACCTTATGCGCCAGGCTGAGCAGTTCATCCGTGGTGTCGCCCATGGCCGAGACCACCACCACCACCCGGTCAGCCTTATCCCGGGCGGCGGCTATCCGCCGGGCCACATTCTTTATTGTATCCGCGTCCGCCAGCGACGAACCACCGTATTTCTGGACAATGACAGACATCTTTAACCCTTTACAAAGTAACCCCTGACATTATGACAGAGGTCACTATTTACCCTTTACCAAGAAATCCATAATATTATAACCGGGGTCAATTAACAAGCCGGTTTTGGTGGCCTGGCTTTCTGTATATCTGTCCCTTCCGTTTGAGCTGAAACCCTTCCCCCAGAGCATAAAAGGGACCGGCGCCGGGCTGTGGGTCCGGGTCTCGATGGGGGTGGGGTGGTCAGGCATAATCAGCACCCGGAGGTCATCTCCAGGCCGGGCGCGGAGCTGGCCGACGATTTCACTATCGATTATCCGGATAGCCTCTATTTTCTCATCTATATTCCCCCCGTGAGCTGCCTCGTCAGGGGCCTCGACATGAATAATAACCATATCGTATTTTTCCAGGGCAGTCAGGGCCCCGGCGACCTGGCCGCTAAAGTTATTATTCATACCATCGGTTACCCCGGCGATTTCCAGGATATCAATATCCATCATTTTTGCCATACCCAGGATAACATCCACCGCCGATGTCACCGCCGCATCGAGCCCGTAAGCCGTTTTAAAGACCGGCACATCAGGTTCTTTAAGGCTGCCCCAGAACAGCCAGAGCATATTGGCAGGGACCTTGCCTCGCGACTGCCGGGCGATATTAACCGGGTGCTCTCCGAGCACTTTTTCAGACCGCTTCATCAGGTCAACCAGCACATCACTGCCCGGCCCCCGGGGAAGATAACCGGCGATGGGCCGGCCGGAGATATCATGGGGTGGGGTGCACTCCGCCTCCAGGGTGTCCTCCCTGCCCCTGATTTTTAAAATATGACGGTAGTTAAGTCCGGGATAAAACCGCACCGAGTCGCTGCCCAGGCTCCGATTTACTGCCTCGATAAGCTGCACGGCCTCTTCGGTACGGATCCGGCCGGCACTGTAGTCCTTCATCTTGCCATCCTCAATCGTCACCAGGTTACAGCGAAAGAGGACCTCTCCGGGGTTTATTGAGATGCCCATACTTTTAGCTTCGATGGCCGCCCGGCCCACCGGGTAATCTTTCGGGTTGTAGCCGAGCACCGACATGCAGGCGTTGGCGCTGGAAGCTTCAATTCCGTCAGGGATAGTGCGGACCAGACCAATCATACCTTCCCTGGCCATAGCGTCCAGGTTGGGAGTTTCGGCCAATTCCAGACAGGTCTTGTTGCCCCGCTCGGGCAGGGGCAGACCGGCAGCGCCGTCAATTATCAATACGATATATTTCATTATTTATTAAAACCCTATCCCTACTTTTTGATAAACGGATGGTTCCATGATTAAATCTTTTCCAACACAATCAAATCGCCCCCATTTTCAGGAATAAATAAACAGCCATTATAATATTCCAGACTGCCAATCATTGGTATATTTAATTTCAGTGGATCTGCCTCTTTTGGGTTTGCTCTCACATCAGGTTGTATATCAGTTCTTCCAGCAATTGTGGTGATTAATTTGGTTGATTTTTCCACCATTCTTAAGACATGGT
>JAZFUC010000025.1:0-6322 GCA_036446995.1 Dehalococcoidales bacterium
GGCTAAAAATGTGGGCATCGGCATGGTCACCATGAGCAACGGCCGCCATATGGGAATGGCTTCCTATCACGCCATGATGGCCCTCAAGGAAGATATGATAGGTCTCTGCATGACTGCAACTCCTCCCGAGATGTTCCCCACATTTGGGGCTGAGGCCAGATTAGGCACTAATCCCATAGCCCTGGCGGCCCCGGCAGACAAGGAAGCCCCTTTCGTTTATGACGCTGCCACAACCGTTGTCGCCGGCAACAAGCTGGGTCTGGCCCGCCGTCTGGGGATAGAATTACCCCCCGGATGGATAGCGGACGCTGGAGGAAACCCTATTATGGAAAATGTGGCGCCGCCTGTCCCCGGAATTGACGGACTAGTGCAAAACAGCCTGCTGCCCCTGGGCAGCACCCGGGAGATGGGTTCTCATAAAGGGTATGGCCTGGCCGGCGTAGTGGAAATCCTGAGCGGAATTCTCACCGGTGGCGGATTCGCCGCTAAAAACGGCCGCCCCAATTTCAACCACTGTGTAGCAGCCTACGATATTGAGGCCTTTACGGACACAGCTGAATTTAAAAAGACAATGGATGAATGGCTGCAGACTTTAATGGCCACCAAACCCGCCGAGGGACACCTCAGGGTACTTTACCCGGGGCTGCCTGAAGCGGAGTGCGAAATTGAATACCGGGCCAAAGGGATTCCTTTTCATCCCGAGGTGGTGGAATGGTTCCACACCATTTGCGAGGAACTTTCTATCGCCTGTCCCTTTTAGGGAACCTTATATTGACATTTTAAAAATAATAGTCTACAGTATGGCAATATTCCTCGTTTTATATTTTTTTAGAAAAAAGGGTCTGTGAATTACTGAATATTATAATAATACTGCTCTAATACTGATTGTTGGCGCCCTTTAGGGTGAAATATAACCCCATCAAAGAACGTCCAGGCACAAAATCATAAAAAGGGAGGAAGATATGGCAAAGATTGTATTGGGGATAGCGACTCCCCACAGCCCCATGTTAGCCACGCCGCCGGAAGAGTGGCCCGCTGTTATGGAAAGGGACAAACTCAATGAAGGGTCTTTATGGGCATCGGACGGGAAGCCCCATTCCTATGCGGAGGTTCTCACCATGGCTCCCCCGGGGCTCGAGAAGGAGATTACCCCAGAGGTAGAGAAGCAGCACGCTCAGGCTAATGACCGCTCCCTGGACAAGCTCAGCGAACTCCTGCTGGCTGCCAATCCTGACGTGGTGGTTGTAGTCGGTGATGACCAGGCTGAACTGCTTCTGGAAGGTAACCAGCCTTCAATTCTGGTCTACCGGGGTGAGACGGTACAGAATGTCCCACCGGACCCATCCGTTGTAAACAGCAACTGGATTTTGCGGTCCAGACCGAGGGGATTCACCTTCGAGGAAACCAAACAACTCCCGGGGAAGGCAGATCTGGGCTATCACATAATCCAGTGGGCCAACGACCGGGGATTTGATCTGGCATCTTCTACCAAACTGCCCGAAGGGCAAGGTATCAGCCACGCATTCACTTTCGTCCAGAAGACGCTGTTAAAAGGAAAGCCGGTGCCGACGGTGCCCATCCTGATGAACTGTTTCTTCGCGCCCAATCAGCCGACACCCAAACGGTGCATTGAGCTTGGAAAGATGCTGAAGGACGCGATCGAATCGTGGGACAGCGACGCCCGGGTGGCTATAGTGGCCTCCGGAGGATTGAGCCACTTCGTCGTTGACGAGGACCTGGACCGCGGATTCCTCAAGGCGATTGAGGAGAAAGACTTTAATCACATGACGAGTATACCTCTGAATCTGCTGGAGTCGGGTAACTCGGAGCTGCGCAACTGGATGGCGGTTGCCGCCGCGGTCAACCACATGAAAGTCCATGTCATGGAATACATACCCTGTTATCGTTCACCAGCCGGGACCGGCTGCGGAATGGGTTACGCCTGGTGGGATTAGGAAAAGAAGGCATAATCTTAAACTAAAAGGAACGAACCAGCAGGAAAACGGTTTTTATCGGGGACGAGTTGGGGAATACGGGGGTAATCGTTGACAGGTTGCTCATCGAGGTGGGCGTCGCTGAGCGGTTACCCTTTGACCCACCGCCGGTAGAAGTGGTTTTCAGGCAGTTTGCCGGGTTAAAAGCAGAAGCAGGGATCAGGAGGATATAAAATGATTATCGATGTTCACGGGCATGTCACAGCCCCGCCCCACCTCTACGCCTATAAAGCCGGTCTGGTTTCTCATCGGGGAGCTCACGGTCGGGGCGGCCCGCCCATTACCGATGAGCAGATTACGACCAGCCTCAAACGCCACCTGGATTTGTTGGAGAGTGTAGGCACCGATTTACAATTCATCTCTCCCCGTCCTTTCCAGATGATGCATTCTGAGAAGCCGGAAGCAATCGTTCATTATTGGAACGAAGCAGTTAATGATGTCATCGCCCGGGAAGTGAAAATGCACCCGGACCTTTTTAGAGGGATTGCCGGGCTGCCTCAGTGCGCCGGGGTCAGCACCGCCAATTGTGTGGATGAACTGGAGCGCTGCGTCAAAGAGTTGGGCTTTATCGGCGCTCTGATTAATCCAGACCCGGGAGAGGGCGACGGGCTGGCGCCCCCTATGGGTGATGAGTACTGGTATCCGCTTTATGAGAAAGCAGTAGAGCTGGATGTGCCCCTGCTGGTGCATTCGGCCGGGTGCAAATCAGCCAGGGAAACCTACGGCGCCCATTTTATCACCGAGGAAAGCATCTTTATCCTCACCCTGCTTAACAGCACTGTATTTGACGATTTCCCCAACCTGAAAATTGTTGTCGGCCACGGGGGCGGGTCAATCCCGTTTCAGATTGGACGCTGGCGGGCCGGACGCTGGCGGGGACAGGGAAAACAGGGAGAAAGCTTTGACGAGAGCCTGCGGCGGTTATATTTTGACACCGTGCTCTACAACCAGGAATCTTTGGAGTTATTGTTCAAAATTGTGGGACCGGACCGCTGTTTGTTCGGCACCGAGAGGCCCGGGACCGGCGATGTCATGAACCCCGATACCGGACTATGGCAGGATGACCTCAAACCGGTTATCGAAGCTATCGACTGGCTTGACGACAAGGACCGCAAGCTAATCTTTGAAGATAACGCCAAATCTCTTTTTAAACTCGGCCTATAGAAAAAGTGTGATGAGGAAGAGGGGAAGCGATGGCGGACCCCGGCAATGAAAAATAAAAATGGAAAGCTCCAACCATGTTGTTCACAGGATAGAAAGAGTCTCAGCAGAACTTGTTAAAGAGCTGAAAGAGTTTTCCACGGCAACAATTTGTGAGGCTTACGGTGGCGGCAAAGGAGCGCTTCCCCACTATATCAAGCCTCTCAGACCCGGCCTTAAGCTTTGCGGCCCCGTCATTCCCGTCCTGGCCCATCCTGGGGACAACCTCATTGTGCACAAAGCCATCTATACGGCTCAGCCGGGAGATGTATTGCTGGTGTATATGTCCTCCTTCCTGGAAGCCGGATTCTGGGGGGCCATTATGACCGAGGCGGCCAGGCAGAGAGGGATTGCCGGGCTGGTGACCGATGGCAGTGTCCGCGATACCGATGAAATCAATGAAATGGGCTTCCCCGTGTTCTGTCAAAGTGTTTCTATCAAGGGGACCACCAAAAACAACCTCGGCACGATAAATCACCCCATTGATTTTGAGGGAGTGAAAGTTGAACCCGGAGATTTGATCGTCGGTGATTCGGATGGAATTATTGTCATTGCTCGAAACGATGTGGCCGAAGTGTCCCGACTGGCCAGGCAGCGTGAAGAGAAAGAAGAGATTATCTTCTCTGAACTAAGACAGGGCAAGACTACCCTTGAACTTTACGGTTTTTCGGAGTTATTGAAACGCGAAGGGCTGAAAGAGTGATTCGGGGAAAGGTTTGATAATGGAAAGAAAAGTATTCGACCAGAAGTACCGCAAGAGGCTTGAAAAATTATCCACCACCAATCTTTCCGACGCGCTCGACAAGGTCGGCATCCGGGGGGCAGTTCTCGGCGTCAGGCCCTTGTTCGGACGGCCCAAGGTAGTCGGCCAGGCCGTTACCATCAAGATTACGGCCGCCGGGATGGAGAAATCAAAACATCACCTTGGGATTGAAGCTATTGCCGTTGCCGAAGAAGGGGATTTGATTGTCATCGATAACCACGGCGACATTAACAACAACTGCTGGGGTGAAATATTATCCTGCGCGGCCAAAACAAAAGGAGTCTCCGGGGTCATCATCGATGGCGCCGCCCGGGACGTTGATGAGTGTGAGGATTTTGAATTTCCCGTTTTTGCCCGCGGGGTTGTTCCCATCACAGCCCGGGGGAGAGTGATGCAGGAAGATTTTAACTGCCTGATACGCCTGGGTGATGTGCAGGTCAGGCCCGGTGACGTCCTCGTCGGGGATATTAATGGCATTGTGGTCATACCACCGGAAAAAATGGACGAGGTCCTGGACGCGGCAGAAATAATCATGGAAAAAGAAGAAGCCATGAAAAAGGATATCCTTTCCGGCCTTGATATTCTGGAGGTCGATAAAAAATATAATTACGAACAGATGCTGGAAAAATAACTCCCCGGCCTGGAGAAAAACAATGACATTAAAGAAACCGGGTCCAGAGATAGTAAAAAAATTTGAAGCCTTCTCTACAACTGCTATTTCTGATGCCCTGGACACACTCGGTATTGCCGGGGGTTGTCACGGCATTTCGCCCGTCGTTTCAGGGGTGAAAATGGTGGGGACTGCCTATACGGTCCGTTATATAGCCACCGGCGCCACCAAAGGGACCGTGGGAGATTACATAGACGATGTCTCACCCGGGGATGTTATTGTTCTGGACAACACCGGAAGAACGGATTGTACCGTCTGGGGAGATATTTTAACCGTGATGTCCGGGATAAAGGGGATTTCAGGCACGGTTATAGATGGTGTCTGCCGTGATGTGCCCATTATTCTGGAAGAAAGGTACCCCGTCTTCTCCCGGGGAAAATTTATGATGACGGGCAAAGACCGGGTTATGGTAGAGGCGGTACAGGTAGTGGTATCCATTGGGAAGGTCCAGGTCAGGCCGGGAGATATCCTTATCGGGGACGACAGCGGGGTGGTGGTGGTCCCTCAGGAAATGGCTGATAGAGTCCTGGAGGTTGTCCGGACGATAGATGAAGCGGAAAATAGCATTGTTAAGGCGGTTCGAGGCGGTTTAAGCCTGAAAGAAGCCCGAGAAAAATTCGGCTATCATATGCTCCAAAGAAAGAGGGATTAAATCCCCCATTTGTTGGGATCATATTGCGGATAGAAGTGCCCGTTAACCCGGAAGTATCACTGCCGGGGATATAGCGGCAGCCGTATCGTAAAAGTCGCCCCGCCATCTTCGTTGTTTTCAGCACTTATCGAGCCGTTATGAGCAGCAATGATACCGTAAACTATGGATAATCCCAGACCGGTGCCTTCACCTATGTCTTTAGTTGTAAAGAAGGGCAGGAATATCTGGTCCATGTATTTTTCCGGGATGCCAGGACCATCATCAGTAATTGATATTTTTGTCCATTCGGCTTCTGTCGTGCCGCTGATTGTGATATTACCGCCGCCGGATTTCTTGAGAGCTTCCCCTGCATTCATAATAAGGTTCATGAAGACCTGGGTCAGTTGGGCGGCATCACCGTTTACATTAAGCGGCCCTTCCGGCAACTCGGTAGTTATTATCCTGATATCCTGAACCTTTAGGCGGTACTCATGCATCTGAACTACCTTCTCGATTACACTATCCACATTCACCTGGCGCTTGTTAGGTTCAAGCTTGCGGCTGTAGGCGAGCAAGTCCTTCATTAAATTACCGGCCCGCTTTGCTTCATCATGTATTATTTTCAGGTCTTTCTTTGTCTGTCGGGTGTCACTGGCCCCTTTCATTGCTACTTCGGAGTAAAGGATGATACTGGCCAAAGGGTTACCTACCTCGTGGGCAATGCCGGCTGTCATTTCGCCTAATGAAGCCAGCACCTGGGAGTGGCGTAACTGCTTTTCCATCTGATTGCGCTCGGTGATGTCGTTATAGATTATCTGAGCTGATTCCTCTCCATTCCAAAGTATTTTCTTGGTAAATGTTTCCACGTCCCTTTTTTCACCATCAGCCCGAATGATTTCATGTTCAGAATGGTTTGTAACGAACTCCCCTTTTTCCCTGAGGCGCCACCTCTCCTTGAGTATTGTTTGATAATCTGGTAAATAACGGCTGGAATAAGGATTATTTATAAAATCATCAAAGCTTTCGTAACCGAAAATATCAATCATTGCCTGATTGGTATAGAC
>JAZFUC010000026.1:0-2529 GCA_036446995.1 Dehalococcoidales bacterium
TAAACAGGCATCTAATTAGTCTCCTTTGCCTTCCTTGAGAAATTTATCATACAGGGGCGACATCTGCCGCAGCCTTTCTACTATCGGAGGCATCACCTCCAGTACATAATCAACATCCTCTTCGGTATTGTCCAGTCCGAAGCTGAACAGCAGCGAACCCTGGGCAATGGCGTGGTCCTGGCCCATGGCGATGAGGACATGCGAGGCCTTTAAGGCCCTTGAGGTGCAGGCCGAACCGCTGGTCACGGCCACTCCCCTGGCGTTCATCATCATCAGCATGGCTTCACCCTCGATAAACTCGACACAGAAGCTGGCATTCCCAGGCAGGCGGATCTTCAGATGGCCGGTAACTATCGTATGCTCTATCCTGGCAGGCAGTCCGGTAATCAGGCGGTCACGCAGGTTAATCAGGTGCTTCACCCTGGAGTCCACATCAGCCCTGGCCATCTCTGCGGCCTTGCCCAGTCCGGCGATGGCGGCCACGTTTTCCGTGCCGGCCCGTCGTCCCCCCTCCTGAACACCGCCGTCCAGCAGGGGCAAAATCCGGATGCCCTTGCGCACCCAGAGGGCTCCCACTCCCTTCGGCCCGTAGAACTGGTTGCCGGACAGACTCAGGGCGTCTACCCCGAGCTCTTTCACATCAACCGGAATAATACCGGCGGTGGCTACCGCATCTGTATGAAAAACCACCCCTTTTTCCCGGGTGATTTTGGCAATCTCGGCTATCGGCTGTATAGTGCCCACTTCGCTATTGGCGTGCATTACAGATACTAGTACGGTGTCATCCCGAATGGCTTTGCCAACATTTTCAGGGTTGACCATCCCGTATTCGTCGACAGGCACCTCGGTCACCTTGAAGCCCCATTTTTCCAGCGTCTTGGCAGAGTGAAGCACGGAAAAATGCTCCACCGCTGATACAACAATGTGATTACCTTTTTTCTGCTGGGCCATCGCCAGCCCTTTGACGGCGAAATTATTGCTCTCCGTGCCGCTGCCGGTGAATATTAATTCTTCAGGATTAGCTCCGATGAGGTTGGCTACCTGCTCCCGGGCAGTGTCCAGAACCTCCCTGGCCGGGTCTCCCCAATCATGAATGCAGGATGGATTTCCAAAATCCTCGGCCAGGAACGGCAGCATCGCCTCGCGGACTTCAGGCAGAAGAGGGGTTGTCGCCGCATTATCTAAATATACTTTTCTCATCATTTCGCCTCGGCTAAAAGCAACTCGCGCAGGCCGGTAAACAACCCGTGCTCCCTGCCGGTATGCTCCTGGACCAGTTTCCGACTGTGCAGAATATAGGCCCGCATATCGTGAGCGGTAGCTTCCCATTGCTGGCGGGTCATTGTCCCGTGGTCCGGCTCATCAGACCTTTTGAGAGATTTAAAGAGATTGTTTTTTATTTTCTCATGCTCACTGAGGCGGTCTCTCAAAGCGTCATGCTCCTGTACCAGCGTGTGAAAGCCTTTGGCCATTTCCACAGTGCCCAGTTTATCAAAAGCTGTTTGAAGTCCCCTTTCCTCTCGTTCGAAGTGGGCCCTCAATCCCTTGTCGATAGTATCGAGCAACTTATCCAGGCTTTCCAGGTCGTCCTTTGCTCCGGGCCTTCCCGGTATAAATATATCTTTTGCTTTCTCAAAGTTAAGTATCGCGCCGGCGTCATTAACCACATTCTCCAGAGTCGCCAAATCCAGATTGATTATCCGGTGTTCTTCAATCAGCCTGTCAATCAAGGCAACAACTTCATCTGATTCTGACATACATCTGCCTCCAGCGCAGCATATCCCCGGAGCATTTAATTAGCCCAGCCCGGTTTCTGCTCTACATTTTACCACAAAATGGCTGCAAACAACGGGGGCCGTTCGCATTAAGACTACGGCATCGGACTTAAACCGCATATGACTTAAGTCATAATCAACCGTAAGATATGGTAATATTATATCTACCTGAGAAAAATATCTCCGGTGAGTCAGGAGAATAATATGTTTCTTCATGATGGAATGGGCTGGTGGATGGCCTTCGTCTTTGTCTTTATGGTGTTTTTCTGGGGTGGCCTCATCGCCCTGGTCGTCTGGGGAGTGAAAAAACTGACCGGGCGGAACGGCTCATCCTCAAGACAAGCCCCCCTGGATATTGCCAAGGAACGCTACGCCAAAGGCGAAATTTCCGAGGAAGAGTTTCAGCGACTCAAAAAAGACCTGGCTTCCTGAAACCTGAGGCTATTTAACACGGCCGAACTCCCGTATAAAAATAGATTATAAATACGTATTGACAAATAATTATACTGTATGCCAGTATACAGTATAGGCGATCTTACTGATGAAATATATTGAGAAGGAGATCTCGAGTTAAATGGCCACTTCAATAAAGCAATACCGCTACGCCAAGGATAAAGAAGCCATATTTGCCAGAATGAAAAAAATACAGGGACAGGCCAGGGGCATTGAGCAGATGATTGAGAACGACCGTTACTGCATAGATATCGTTCAGCAGTTGACTGCCCTGTCCTCGGCCGCCGATGAGGTCTCGATG
>JAZFUC010000027.1:0-4447 GCA_036446995.1 Dehalococcoidales bacterium
TGCATTTTCCACAGCCCGCTGTTATAGCCCTGCTTCTTGAGGCTCTCGCCAAGCATGACTTTGGTCGCCATATTTATCATCGGCACACCGGTAACCTTGGAAATAAAGGGGATAGTGCGGCTGGCCCTCGGATTTACTTCCAATACGTAAACTGAGGACTCTTGAGTGGCGGTGCCCGGCATGATGACGAACTGGATATTTATCAACCCTTTAACTTCAAGTCCTAAGCCTATCCGGATGGTATAGTCAACCAGGGTTTCTACTTCCTGTTTAGTCAGATTTATCCCGGGATAGACGGCCATGGAATCTCCACTATGCACTCCGGCACGCTCAATATGCTCCATTATCCCGGGAATGAAAACACGCTCTCCGTCCCCAATGGCATCGACCTCTACCTCTTTTCCTTCCATATATTTATCTATAAGGACAGGGTGCCGGGTATCCAGTTCCATCGCCGGTCTCATGTAACGGGTGAGCTCGCCGGCGTCATGCACGATTTCCATCCCTCTACCACCGAGGACGTAGCTGGGGCGAATCAGAACCGGGTAACCGATGAGCTTGGCTACGCTGACCGCTTCGTCAATGGAGGTTACCCCAGCCCCTGGCGGCTGGGGGATACCTAACTGGCTGAGGAAGTCCTCAAATCGGCTTCGGTCTTCAGCCAGGTCGATTACCTCGGCACTGGAGCCAAGGATAGGCATGCCACTACGAAACAGAGGGTCAGCCAGGTTTATGGCTGTCTGGCCACCGAATTGGACTATGGAAGGAGGAGGATTAGATTCGGCTGTCCTCCCTGCCATACGATCCATTACCTCGTCAGCTACGGTCGAACCTCCCTCATTCTCCAGGATGTCACGCAGGCTTTCCTCATCCAGGGCTTCAAAATAGAGGCGACTGCTGGTATCAAAGTCAGTGGAAACTGTTTCCGGGTTGGAGTTGACCATGATGCTCTTGAAGCCGGATTCCTGTAATGCCCAGGCTGAGTGCACACTGCAGTAGTCAAATTCAATGCCCTGGCCAATGCGAATCGGTCCGCTGCCGATGACCAGCGCCTTTTGCCCCTCGACTGGTTCAGCCTCATTCTCTTGCTCATAGGTACTATAGAAGTAGGGGGTAGCCGCAGCAAACTCAGCGGCACAGGTATCTACCATCTTATAAACGGGGCGGATATTCCATTGATGGCGCAGCTGCCTAACCTGCTCAGGAAGTCTATCTGCCAGGGTTCCAATCTGCTCATCAGAGAAACCAAGCCGCTTTGCCGCCCGTAAAAGCTCTGGCGTCAGTGACTGGGATAAAAGGTCCTTTTCCATGCCAATGATATTCTGAAGCTTGGCTATAAACCACGGGTCAATTTTAGTGCGGTCAGTTATTGCTTCGGCATCGATTCGCCTCCTGAGAGCAGCCATTATTGCCCATAGTCTCAGGTCATTCGGTTCCAGGGGATAGGTGTTGGTATTTGTTCCCAATTCCCATTGCCGGTCTTCCCACTGTAATGATTTGTTGCCAAACTCCAGTGAGCGAATTGCCTTTTGCAAAGCGGCTTCAAAGCAGCGGTCGATAGCCATTACCTCGCCGGTGGCTTTCATCTGGGTACCGAGAACGCGGTCGCCCGAGGCAAACTTGTCAAACGGCCAGCGGGGAATCTTAACTACCACGTAATCCAGGGCTGGCTCGAAGGAAGCCATCGTCTTGCCGGTTACAGCATTCGGTATTTCATCAAGGTTCTTACCAATAGCTATTTTGGCAGCCACGCGGGCGATCGGGTAGCCGGTAGCTTTGCTTGCCAATGCCGAACTACGGCTGACCCGGGGATTAACCTCTATTACATAGTATCTTTTACTTTCAGGATCAAGGGCGAACTGTACGTTACAACCGCCTTCAACGCCGAGGGCACGGATAATCTTGAGGCTGGCTGTCCTCAGCATCTGGTACTCTTCATTGGTTAAGGTCTGGCTGGGAGCCACCACAATACTATCGCCGGTATGCACACCCATCGGATCAAAGTTTTCCATGTTACAGACGGTAATGCAGTTATCCGCTCCGTCACGCATCACCTCGTACTCAATTTCCTTCCAGCCGACAAGCGATTCCTCGAGTAGCACCTGGTTAATAGGACTGGCCGCCAGCCCGGCACTAACCGTCTTTTCCAGTGCTGCTTGAGTAACAGCGATACCACCGCCGGTCCCGCCAAGTGTATAAGCCGGACGCACTACCAAAGGCAGACCGATATCCTTAGCCGCCTTCCCAGCCTTTTGCAGGCTGGTTACGGTTGCGCTCCTGGGCACCGGCTCGCCGATATCCAGTAACATTTTCTTGAATAGCTGGCGGTCTTCAGCCATCCGTATCGTCTCTATCGAAGTGCCCAGGAGTTTTACCTGGTATTTATCCAGCACTCCGGCATCAGACAGGTCTATAGCCAGGTTAAGTCCGGTCTGGCCGCCGAGAGTGGGTAACAGACCATCAGGACGCTCCCGCTCAATAATCCGACTCACTATTTCCACGGTCAGCGGCTCTATGTAGACAATATCTGCGATGCCTTCATCTGTCATTATGGTGGCCGGGTTGGAGTTGACCAGCACTGATGTTACGCCTTCTTCCCGCATTGCCTTGCAGGCCTGGGTACCGGCGTAATCAAACTCTGCTGCCTGCCCGATAACTATGGGCCCTGAACCGATAATCAAGACTTTAGATGGTTTTGATATATCTTTAACCAAGTCTGTCTCCTGTGTTACAAGCCCCTTTGGCCACTATTTATTCTCGCTCATCATTTCTACAAAATCTTTAAAAAGGTAGGTGTTGTCCAGGGGGCCGGGAGAAGCTTCCGAATGGTACTGGATAGAAAAGATGGGCAGCTCCTTGTGGCGCATGCCTTCCACCGTGCCATCATTCAGGTTTATATGGGTAACTTCCAGGCCGTCTCCAAGGCTGTCGGCGTCGACAGCGTACCCGTGATTTTGGGCGGTAATGTAGATTCTGCCGTTGGTTAAATCCCGTACCGGATGATTGCTGCCACGGTGGCCGAACTTTAGCTTGAAAGTCTTGCCTCCGAAGGCACGTGCCAGTAACTGGTTGCCCAGGCAGATGCCCATAATCGGTTTTTTATCCACCAGTTTTTTGACGGTTTCTACAACATAATCCAGGATTTCCGGGTCCCCCGGACCGGGAGAGAGTAGAATCCCATCCGGCCCTAGTTTCAGGATTTCATCGGCAGTAGTGGTACAGGGAACCACGGTCACCTCACAGTCCATACTTTTAAGAATACGCAGGATGCTGTACTTCAGGCCGCAGTCCAGAACCGCGACGTGGTACGCATGTTTTGCCTTTGCCTCCGGTTCCCATTTGTAAACAGTATCTGAAGTTACCTGTCGGACGAAATCAGTGGCGCCGTATCGTGAGCCCTCCCGTATCTGCTTTAGTGCCTGTTGTGGGGTTAAATCGCTGGTAATGACACCCATCATCAGGCCGTTTGATCGAAGTCGGCGGGTAATCGCCCTCGTGTCCACGCCGTAAATTCCAGGAATACCGCTCTCGGCTAAATAGTGATGCAAGGTCTGGTGGCTCAGATAATGACTGGGCTCAGGACATGCCTCCCTGACTACAAAACCACTGACCTGAATTTTGTTTGACTCAAAGTCCTGGTCATTAATGCCATAGTTACCCACAAGAGGATAGGTTGTGATTAATATCTGCCCGGCGTAAGAAGGATCGGTCAGCATCTCCTGATACCCGACCATACTGGTACTAAACACCACCTCGCCATAAGCTCCGGTCTCGGCACCAAAGGTAAATCCTTCATAGATTGATCCGTCTTCTATGACCAGGATTGCCTTCCTAGCTGCAGTTGATATATTTAAGCTCCTTACTCTCTGGTCTTCGGTCAAGCATTATAAGGTGCACAACGGCCGTACTCCGCTCCACAAGTTCGTTGATGATACAGGCAATGACCCACCGGTAACCAGCGGGACCATAATTGTTTTGGACAAAAAAATACCTCCTGCCTTTCAAACAGCAGAAGGTATGACTCTATTTTCATCTGCCCCTCCCTTGCTAGCCTCACAGGACTAAGTTAAAGGTTGAACTTTAATTCTTATCTTATTCTAAGTGTTTAGTATACTACCTTAACTCAGGTAAAACAAGATATATCATTTTGGGTTTATCACATAAACGAGATTCATTTAAAAGAATAAAAAGGAACCTTGATACAGACCCTTTGTCCGCCCTCATTGTTTAATGGTAATATGAGTCAATACCCTGAACAACCGCGGGCCTGTCCCGTATTTCCTACTTATAGATTTAGAACAGGAAGATAAAATGATTATTGAAAGATTTGAACCGGGAGCGTTCGGCACTAACTGCTACCTGGTAGCCGATGAGTCAAGCCTGGAAGGGGTGATAATCGACCCCGGAGAAGGGGCCGAGCAGATTCTGAAAAGGGTGAAAGAGCTGG
>JAZFUC010000028.1:0-8043 GCA_036446995.1 Dehalococcoidales bacterium
TGCCGCTTTGCCCCACCGCCGCGGTGACGAACCGTTATTCTCCCCTGACTGTTCCGCCCGGCCCTCTTTTTAAGGGGTAAGAGCAGTGACTTTTCTGGCTTATCCTTGGTTATTTCCTCAAAGCTAGCGCCAGTCATACCACGTCTACCCGGAGAGGTCGGACGATATATCTTTAATGCCACCTAGCTCTCCCTCCTCTGCCAACTAAAAAAGGTGCAACACCGACATAAGCCAGACATTCTAATCATAATCCCTTTTATGTCTAGTATCCTCATTCAAAATCTAAACACCTTCGAAGAATTCTATCTTGTCCCCCGGCTTGAGGGTAACAATCGCCTTTTTCCAGGGATGGGCGGGCAGTAGCCGCCGGCCGAACCTTCGACTTTTACCCGGCATCAACATCACATTCACGGATGTTACTTCAACATTAAACGCCTTCTCCACCGCCTGCTTAATCTGGGGCTTGGCGGCCGATTTGGCCACCTCAAAGGCATACTTACCTTCCGCCTGGAGCATGGTGGACTTTTCAGTTATCAGGGGACGGCGGAGCACTTCATACAGGTCCATTGCTTCCTCCCTTGGTCAGTCTCTCGCCCCATATTTTTTCCGCTTTCCGCACCGCGTCAACGGTCATCAGCAGCCTTCTCTTGGAAAGAATATCAACCACGTTAAGTAAATCAGCCGGCAGCGTTTTTATGCCCGCCAGGTTCCGGGCTGATTTAACCACGTTTTCCTCTGCTTCCGAGGTTACGATAAGAGCGGAAGAGCTGATTCCCAGGGCCGCTAACACATCAGCCATATCCCGGGTCCGGGGATGCTCGAGCTTTAACTGCTCCAGAACAATCAATTCTTCGTCCCTGGCCTTGGCGGACAAACTGCACCGGAGGGCCAGCTGGCGCATTTTCTTGGGCATCGCTTTCCGGTAACTCCTCGGTTTGGGCCCAAAGGTGATTCCCCCTCCCCGGCGCAGCGGTGATTTCACGGTGCCGGCCCGGGCGGACCCGGTGCCTTTCTGCCGGAACGGTTTCCTGGTGCTGCCGGTTACCTCGCCCCGGGTCTTGGTGCTGGCCGTGCCCTGCCGGGCGTTGGCCCGCTGTCTTACCACGGCCTGATGCACCACCGCCTCGTTAAACGGCACACCGAAAACCCGCTCGTTTACTTCTATATTTTCTGTAATTTCCCCGGCAAGATTATATACTGCTATCTGCACTTGGCTATTCTCCCTTACCTGACTTCTTTATCAGCAGTATTCCGTTTTTACTACCGGGAACGGCTCCTCTGACCAGCAGCAGGTTTTGCTCCAGGTCTGTTCTGCAAACGGTCAGTTTACGCGTTGTAACCCTCTCTCCGCCCATATGCCCGGCCATACGGGTGCCTTTTAATACCCGGCCGGGTGAAGTAGTAGCCCCGATAGAACCGGGAGCACGGTGGCGGTCTGACTGGCCGTGGGTCTTGGGACCGCCGGCGAAACCATGCCGTTTGACCACACCGGCAAAACCTTTACTTTTTGATATTCCGGTGACATCGATGACATCGCCTTCCTTGAATATAGTGACATCAACCTTATCTCCAACGGCGACGTCTTCCGTATCATCAACCCTGAACTCGCGCAGATACTTGAACTGCCCCAGTTCCTTGAGATGCCCTTTCAGGGGGGACTTAAGCCGTTTTGCCTCGCCAAAGCCATACTGAACGGCTTTATAGCCATCCAGGGCCTCAGTTTTAACCTGGATGACGACGCAGGGGCCGGCTTCAATGGCAGTCACGCCTTCGGCCTTACCGTCGTCCCTGTATATCTGGGTCATTCCCAGTTTTTTACCTATTAACCCTTGCTTCATCTTTTATAATTACCTTTTTTAACCCGTTAACCCTTGCCTTATCTTTTATAATTACCTTATAGCTTAATGTCTACCTCAACCCCCGAGGGCAGGTTAAGACCGGTCAGAGCGTCTATCGTCTTGGAACTCGTCTCGATAATATCGATAAGGCGCTTGTGGGTCCTTATTTCAAACTGTTCCTGTGAATCTTTATCTTTGAACGGGGAGCGGATAACGCTGAACTTCTTAATGCGGGTGGGTAGGGGCACCGGGCCGGAAACGACCGCCCCGGTTCGCTCGACTGTCTCGACAATCTGCTCGGCTGCCTGGTCGACCAGTTTATGGTCAAAACCCTTGATTTTAATACGAATCTTCTGCTTAGCCATTATCCTTTAATCCCCACTTGTTCCGTCATTTGAGCTATCAATCCGGCCGGTACCTCCTGATATCGATAGAATTCCATCGCGTGGGTAGCTCTACCCTGAGTTACCGACCTCAAACTGGTGGTGTAGCCGAATGTCTCGGCTAACGGCACCAGGGCGTGAATCGTGGTCACCTCTTCGCGTGTTTCAATGGATTCAATATGAGCTCTCTTGGAATTGAGATCGCCAATTATATCTCCCATAAACTGTTCCGGGGTAACCACTTCCACTTTCATAATCGGCTCGAGGAGGACCGGCTTAGCTTTGGCCGCCCCCTCCTTAAAAGCCATCGAACCGGCCATTTTAAAAGCCAGTTCGGAAGAATCTACTTCGTGATAACTGCCGTCATAAAGGACTACACTAATATCTACCATGGGATAATTAGCCAGTACGCCGGTTTCCATGGCTTCTTTTATCCCGGCCTCAACAGCCGGAATATACTGCCGGGGGACGGCCGTTCCCCGGATACTGTTGGTGAATTTAAAGCCGCTGCCCGGCTCTCCCGGCTCCAGTTCCAGACGGACATGGCCGTACTGGCCGTGACCGCCGGTCTGCCGGACAAACTTGTGCTCAGCCCTTATCGGAATGGTGATGGTCTCTTTAAAGGCAACCCGCGGCTTGCCTACCTTGGCGCCAACTCTGAATTCACTGAGCAGCCGGTTTACGATAACCTCCAGGTGAAGTTCGCCCATACCGGAGACGACCGTCTGGCCGGTTTCTCTATTATAAGTCACTTTGAAGGTAGGGTCTTCCTCAGTCAGTTTCTGTAAAGCTTCTCCCATCCGGTCCTGGTCCTGGTTGGTTTTCGGCTCGATAGCCACGGACAGTACCGGTTCCGGGAAAGTGATGGTTTCCAGCAGCACCGGCTGGGAGGGGTGACAGAGGGTATGACCGGTAAAGGTATTTTTCAGACCCAGGGTTGCCACGATGGCCCCGGTGTCTGCCGAGTCTATCTCTTCACGACGGTTGGCGTGCATCAGCAGCAGCCGTCCGATTCTCTCTTTTTTATCCTGGTTGGAATTAAATACCTGCGCCCCGGCTTCTATCCGGCCGGAATAAACCCTGAAATAGACCAGCCTGCCTACAAAGGGATCAGAAACCACTTTAAAAGCCAGGGCGGTAAAGGGGGCTTCGTCATCGGCCGGCCGGTCAACTTCCGCGCCCCGGAGATTGACAGCCTTCACCGCCGGCTTATCCAGGGGAGAGGGCAGGTAATCCACGATAGCATCAAGCAGTAACTGCATGCCCTTATTTTTCAGAGCGCTGCCGCAGAGAATAGGTACCCCATTATCAGCCAGGGTAACCCTCCTCAGGGCCGCCTTTAACTCAACGGCGGAGACATCTTCTCCGCCAAAATAAATATCCAGCAGCTTGTCATCAACCTCGGCCACTTTTTCAATCAAAGTCTGGCGGTACTCCTGGCACTTGGCCGTTTCCGATTCAGGGATTGACACCTCGACAGGTTCCGAGTCCATCTGTCCGTCAAAAGACCAGGCCCGGTTTTCCACCAGGTCAATAACGCCTTTATAAGTCTCTTCGCTGCCCAGGGGTAACTGAACGAGCAGGGTTTTGGCCTGCAAGCGTTCCTCAATCATAGAAATGGTGCGGTGGAAATCCGCACCAACTCTGTCCATCTTATTAATAAAACAAATCCTGGGCACATGGTACCTGTCGGCTTGGCGCCAGACTGTCTCGGACTGGGCTTCGACTCCGGCCACGGCGTCAAAAACCACCACTCCGCCGTCCAGTACCCTGAGACTGCGCTCAACCTCGGCCGTAAAATCTACATGGCCGGGGGTATCGATAATATTAATGCGGTTGTCTCCCCAGGCGCAGGTGGTGGCCGCAGCCGTGATTGTAATGCCCCGCTCTTTTTCTTCCTCCATCCAGTCCATCACGGCCGTGCCTTCATGTACCTCACCTATCTTATAGGTGCGGCCTGTATAGTAAAGGATACGCTCGGTGACAGTAGTCTTCCCAGCATCTATATGGGCGATGAAAGCTATATTTCGTATGTCCTCTAGTGGAAAACTCCTGGGCACAGCTTTACCCCTTACTTCCGGTTGTGTTTTTTCTACGCTTCTTACCATATTACCTGTATCGTTAACCAACAGCTCCTTGTTACCATCTATAGTGAGCGAAGGCCCTGTTGGCCTCGGCCATTCTATGCGTATCATCCCGTTTCTTTACGGTGACTCCCTGCCCTTTTGAAGCGTCGATGAGTTCACCGGTTAATTTCTCAATCATAGACTTGCCCTGCCTGGCCCGGGCCGAGGCCACCAGCCAGCGTATCGCCAGGGTGAGGCTCCGTTCGGGTCGGATTTCTATCGGCACCTGGTAGGTGGCTCCCCCGATTCGGCGTGATTTCACCTGAAGCTGGGGGGTAGCGTTCCTGACCGCCTGCTGCACTACCGTAAGCGGGGAGGTGCCTTCCTGGGTCTCAATGGCATCCAGGGCTCCGTATACTATCTTTTCCGCTTTGCTTTTTTTACCGTCCAGCATAACTTTGTTTATCAGCTTGGTGACGGTAGCATTATTATACTTGGCATCAGGCGGTGTTTCTCTTACTATGGCTCTGCTTCTTCTCGACATATTTCCTCCTGGGCGCCCTAAGACCCGCCTTTGTCCCGTTTGGTGCCGTACTTACTGCGGCCTTGCTTACGACCGGTCACGCCCGTCGTGTCCAGTGTGCCCCTGACGATATGATAACGGACGCCGGGTAAATCTTTTACCCTGCCCCCCTCTATGAGGACCACGGAATGCTCCTGCAGCTCGTGCCCTTCACCGGGGATGTAAGCCGTAACTTCCATCAGGTTGGACAGCCGTACCCTGGCTATTTTACGCAGCGCGGAGTTAGGTTTCTTGGGCGTGGTAGTCTTCACCTGCACACAAACCCCCCGTTTTTGCGGGGAGCCGTCACCCTCTACCAACCTGTTTTTCAGGGTGTTATAGGTAAAGCGCAGGGCAGGTGTCTTGGTCTTCTTGGTAACCTTCTTCCGTCCTTTACGAACCAGTTGGTTTATTGTCGGCATTTTTTCTCCTTTATAGACAAGTAAATGGATGAGCCTGAGAGCTCATCCATTCAAGTAACAAATCGGGCAGCACCCCAACCTGTCGGACCGTCTGCTGAGCTAACTAATTTAACAAAGAGTAATAGTAACACAGCCTGAGTCTGAATGTCAACTGTTATGGAGGGTTTTTATGTAAGTTCCGAAATATAATTTAATACCGCTAAAAAAGGCCGGAAAACCCGTTTGATTTTCTTTATTACCTGCCTCTGCCTTTACCCGTCAACAGCTTCACTTTCTAACATAACTGTGCTATAATAATGGAGATGTTTACTTTACCTTATAAAGGTATTATCTCCTATTATCTGAATTTTGTAGCATCAGCACCCAGTTTTCTGCCCTGGACGCCTGTTTCCCACACTTTTCCATGCCGGAAAACTGGCCCAATTGAGTAATTAAGGAGCAGCTATGACCAAAAAAACACCTTTAGCGGCCACAAATAACGGAGGAAACGGAGGGAATGGCGATTATACCGCCGAGGATATTCATGTACTGGGCGGCCGGGAGGCGGTACGCCTGCGTCCCGGTATGTACATCGGCAGCACTGACCAGCGCGGCCTCCAGCACCTTGTCTATGAGATAGCTTATAACAGCGTGGACGAGGCGATGGCCGGCTTCTGCGATAAAATCAGGATCATCATCTCGGAGGACAACTCGGTGAGCGTGGAGGATAACGGACGGGGGATCCCGGTGGATATTCACTCGGTTACCGAGGTATCCGCCCTGGAGACGGTAATGACCACCCTGCACGCCGGAGCCAAGTTCGGCGGCAAGACCTACCAGGTATCCGGAGGACTCCACGGAGTGGGAGCCTCGGTAGTTAACGCCCTTTCAGAATGGTGCAAGGTCAATGTCAGGCTAAACGGCAAGAACTACTTCCAGGAGTACCGGGAGGGCATTCCCCAGGATAAAGTAAAAGAAACCGGCAAAGCGGAAGGCAACGGCACGACGACGTCTTTTCTGGCCGACAAGGAAATCTTCGAGGCGGTCAAGTATGATTTCAAGCAGCTGAGCGAGCGGTTCAGGGAGATGGCCTACCTCAACAGCAAGCTGGAAATAACTATTATCGATGAAAGACATGATGAGCAGAAGACCTTCTATTTCGAGGGCGGCATCAGCAGCTTCGTCCGCCACATTAACCGGAACCGGGATGTCCGTCACCAGCCCATCCACATCTCCAAAACGGTTAACAGCACCCAGGTTGAGGCATCTATACAGTATAATGACGGCTTCGCCGAATCCGTTATCAGCTTCGCCAACTGCGTGAATACGGTCGATGGCGGCAGCCACCTTACCGGTTTCCGCACCGCCCTGACCCGTGTCCTTAACGACGTCGCCCGTAAAAACAAGTATCTCAAGGATGATGACCCCAACCTGACCGGTGAGGATGTCAGGGAAGGTCTTACGGCCGTTATCAGCGTCAAGCTGACCGACCCTCAGTTCGAGGGGCAGACAAAAGGTAAACTGGGCAACCCGGAAATAAAAGGAATTGTGGAAAGCGCGGTCGGTGAGGGACTGTCCCTCTACCTGGAGGAGCACCCCGAAGATGTAAAGAAAATCATTGAGAAGTGCCTGCTGGCGGCCAGGGCCAGGGAAGCGGCCCGAAAAGCCCGTGACCTTATTGTAAAAAAGAGCGGCCTGCTCTCAGCCACCCTGCCGGGTAAACTGGCCGAGTGCTCTGAAAAAAATCCCGAATTTTGCGAACTGTACCTCGTTGAGGGTGATTCCGCCGGCGGTTCGGCCAAGCAGGGGAGAAATCCCCGTTTCCAGGCCATACTGCCCCTGCGGGGTAAAATCCTCAATGTGGAAAAGGCGGCCTCTGACAAGATGCTGTCACATACAGAAATCAGGGCTATCATTACCGCGCTGGGGGTCGGTATCGACGATGAGATTGACCTGGCCCGGCTCCGCTATCACCGGGTCATCCTGATGACTGATGCCGATGTGGACGGCTCCCATATCCGCACCCTTTTGCTGACTTTCTTCTTCCGCCATATGGTGGAGTTGATTAACGCCGGGCACCTCTATATCGCCCAGCCGCCCCTTTTCCGGGTTAAGGCCTCCAAGCAGGAGATCTGGGCTTACTCCGAGGAGGAGAAGGAAGAGGCTTACAAGACGCTGAAGGGGAGTAAGCATATTGAATTGCAGCGTTACAAGGGTCTGGGAGAAATGAGCGCCGAGCAGCTCTGGGAAAACACCATGAACCCGGTTACCCGCACCCTGCTGACGGTAAATATCGACGATCAGTCTGAAGCCGACCACATATTCCACACCCTGATGGGTGAAGAGGTCCCCCCCCGCAAGGCCTTTATCCAGGCCCACGCCAAGCTAGCCACCCTGGATGTTTAGTCACTAAGAGCATTATTCTAAATAAAAAGCGCAGGACAATAATTGTCCTGCGTTAATATTTTAAGCACCTGGCCCGCACTATTAAACAGTAACTCCTTGGACCGGCGAAGTACTACCCGTAAACTTTCTTGGCCAGGAAGGCCATATTCTTGCCGAAGTTCCAGGCAGTTTGCAGCCCTTCCTCGTCTTGCTCCACCTCGCCCTTTTCCCGACCGAAGGCGATATTCCAGTAAGTGGAACCGGGCCTATTGAAGCCAAGCAGGTGAAACCAGTACATCAGCTGGGCAAAAGTGTAATTCTGACCGGCCCGGCGGGCCACCACCAGGGGCCCGCCAATCTTGCCGGCATAATACCTCCCTGCCCCGGATATGAAACCGGCCCTGTCCA
>JAZFUC010000029.1:0-2156 GCA_036446995.1 Dehalococcoidales bacterium
GAACTGCGGGCTGAAACTATAGATATTCTCGAGACCCACAAGTACGGGGCTTATAAACTCTATGATACCGACGCGATGATAATGGAACTCGAAGCCGATCCGCTGGCCGGGGCCGGGTGGGGCGGGGTTCTGATGATAGCCTTCCTCGGCGTGGTCCTGGTCAGCAGTCTGGGCTTTGTGGTATATAATTATCTTTCCGCCCAGGGGCGGCAGCTTGACTTTGCCATATTGAGAACGCTGGGATTTTCCCTGCGTCAGATAATCGGGCTGGTCTGTTTTGAACAGCTTTTTATCATTCTGGCCGGTATGGGGATAGGCACCATGCTGGGAGAAAGGCTGAGTTACATTATGATACCCTTTCTCCAGCTCACCGAGAAGGGAGAAAGGATGATGCCTCCCTTTGTTCTTACCATTAACTGGCAGACCATCGGTATTGCTTATGCGGTAATAGCCGGGGCATTCATTATTACCATCTCCCTGGTAATCCTGTTCTTTTCCCGGGTGGCCATTTACAGGGCGCTGAGGATGGGAGATGTGTAAAATGACCGGGAGGATGATACGGAGGTTAAAAGATAACTGATATGTACGAAGAATACAGTATAATCTGCGAAGACCTTTTTAAAATCTACAAGATGGCCGGTCTGGAAGTGGTGGCGCTGAGAGGTCTTGACCTGAGGGTCAGGAAGGGTGAAATCATGGCCATTGTCGGCGCCAGCGGCAGCGGTAAAACTACTTTGCTCAATATCCTCGGCGGGCTGGATACGCCGACAGCCGGAAAGGTAATCGTGGGCGGCACTGACCTGCTGACGATATCGACCGGAGACCTGGTCACCTACAGGCGTGAGGATGTCGGCTTCATCTGGCAGCAAACGGGCAGAAACCTGGTTCCCTATCTTACCGCCTTTGAGAATGTGGAATTACCTCTTATGCTGCTGGGATTTTCTACCCGGGAGCGCCGGAAACGGGCAACGGACCTGCTGGAAGCAGTAAGCCTGGGGGACCGGAAACACCACAGACCGGAACGCCTCTCGGGGGGGGAACAGCAGCGGGTGGCTATTGCCGTAGCCCTGGCTCATGACCCGCCCCTTTTGCTGGCCGATGAACCAACGGGTGAGCTGGACAGCCAATCAGCCGCCAACATTCTGGATCTCTTTCGTTCCCTGAACGAACGCTACGGCGTGACTATTGTAATTGTAACCCATGACGATTCCGTTACCGATAAAGTCCAGCGGGTGGTAACAATCCGTGACGGGAGGACCAGTCTGGAATCCATCCGGGGCTCCGGCCAGGGCGGGTTGGAAGCAGAATCGAATACGAGTTCGGAAGAATTCGTCGTCCTGGACAGCGCCGGGCGCCTCCAGTTACCCCGGGAATGTGTGGTTAAACTGAATTTGAAAGGCCGCGTCAGGGTGCACCTGGCCGGGGACCACGTCACTGTCTGGCCTGAGGAGAGCTAATGGAGAAGGATAAGGTGGCTGAGCCGCTGGTCTCCGTTCAGGGATTGGAACGAGTGTTCACGCTGGGTTCCGAACGGATAAGGGCGGTTCACGATGTCAGCCTGGAGGTAAGCGCCGGCAAGTTACTGGTTATCACCGGCCGGTCAGGCTCAGGGAAAACCACCCTTCTTAACCTGATGGCCGGACTTGACCGGCCCACATCCGGGTCCGTCTTCTTTAAGGGTCAGGACCTGGGTAAATTCTCAGAGGGGGATTTCATGCGTTTGCGGCGCAGCCAGATTGGTTTTGTGTTTCAGTCATTCGGTTTACTGTCCCTGCTGTCCGCATATGAGAACATAGAACTGCCCTTGAGAATCGGAGAGTGGGAAAGGGGGGAACGGCAGACCCGGACCGAGGCCTGCCTCGAGATGGTCGGGCTCAGCGAGCGAGCTCGTCACCGCCCTTACGAACTGTCCGGAGGAGAACTGCAAAGAGTAGCCATTGCCCGGGCGCTGGCTCACCGTCCTTCCCTCATCCTGGCTGATGAACCAACCGGTGAGCTTGACTTAGCCAATAGTCAGGCGATTTATTCCCTGCTTAAAGAAATCACTACCAGTGAAAATGTGGGCATAGTGGTTGCCACTCATGACCTGGCTATGTCCGAGATTGCCGACACGGTCATGGAAATAAGCGACGGTACGCTGGTCGCTTAGCTCCTTT
>JAZFUC010000030.1:0-2098 GCA_036446995.1 Dehalococcoidales bacterium
TTTTTTACGAGGTTAACTGCCGATGATTACTCTGACCATTAATGACCAGCAGATTGAAGCTAAAGAGGGGATGACAGTCCTGGAAGTGGCCAAGCAGGCAGATATTTATGTGCCTACCCTGTGTTATTATTCTGCCCTGGCTCCCTATGGCGGCTGTCGCGTCTGCGTGGTTGAGGTTGAAAATATGAGGGGTTTACCCACGGCCTGCACTACCCCGGCCACGGATGGTATGGCGGTCAAGACAGCTACTCCCCAGCTTCAGGAGTTCCGGCGGGGCGTCATTGAGCTGATTCTTACCGAGCACCCCCATGCCTGTCTTGACTGCTGGCGTCGGGAACGGTGTGACCCGTTTGACATTTGCCTGCGGAGCGCCAGCGTGACGGAAAGATGCGTGACTTGCGCCAAGAACAAACGCTGCGAATTGCAGGACGTGGTCGACTACGTGGAAATGAAGGAAATCAACCTGCCCTACACCTACCGGGGACTGGAAGTGCACCGGGAAGACCCCTTCTTTGAGCGTGATTATAACCTGTGTATTCTCTGCGGACGGTGCGTCCGGGTCTGCCAGGAGGTAAGAGGGGCGGCGGCCATTGCCTTTACCTACCGGGGCAGCCAGGCGCTTGTCGGCACCGCTTTCAACAGACCCCTCCAGGAATCGGGTTGCCAGTTCTGCGGGGCCTGTGTTGATGCCTGTCCCACCGGAGCGCTGGTGGAAAAAAGCAGGAAGTGGCTGGGCGCGCCGGAGTACGGGGTGCTTACCACCTGTCCTTACTGTGGTGTCGGCTGTCAGCTGGAATTACAGATTAAAGACGGCAAGATAATAGATGTCGTCCCTGACGAGAACAATGATGTAAACCGGGGCCAGGCTTGCGTGAAGGGCCGCTTCGGCATTCAGGAATTCGTTCATTCGCCCGAGCGGCTGACTATGCCGCTGATAAAGAAGGATGGAGAGTTTGTCGAAGCGACCTGGGATGAGGCGCTGGACCTGGTCGCCCGTAAACTGGGCGGGTACAAGCCGGATGAACTGGCGGTAATATCTTCAGCCAAGTGCACCAACGAGGATAATTATGTTGCCCAGAAATTTGCAAGGGGGGTGTTAGGCACTAACAATATCGACCACTGTGCCCGCCTCTGACATTCTCCCACCGTGGCCGGTCTGGTCACGACATACGGCAGCGGGGCAATGACCAACTCAATCCGTGATATTGGTGAAGCCGCCACCATTCTGGCTATCGGCACCAATACCTGCGACGCCCACCCTGTAATTGCCCTGGAGCTGGTTAAAGCCGTTCGCAACGGTGGCAAGCTTATCATCGCCAATCCCCGTGAAATCGGCCTGGTCCGCTTTGCTGACCAGTGGATTAGTCAGCGCCCCGGCTCCGATGTTGCCCTGCTGATGGGAATGGCCCGGGTCATCATCGATGAAGATTTATATGATAAAGATTTCATTGATGAGCGCTGTGAAAACTTTGACGAGTTAAAGGCAGCCGTCAGCAAGTTTGACCTTGAGACCGTAGAGCAGATTACCGGTGTGCCTGCTGACAAGATTGCCGTGGCGGCTCGCACTTACGCCACCAATAAACCGTCAACCATTCTTTATGCCATGGGTATTACC
Organism: Dehalococcoidales bacterium; assembly: GCA_036446995.1. GTDB lineage: Bacteria > Chloroflexota > Dehalococcoidia > Dehalococcoidales > UBA2162 > JAZFUC01. The sequence goes on from JAZFUC010000030.1 coordinate 1,616, forward strand.
CAGCACATTCACGGCACCGATAATGTGATGGCCATAGCCAACCTGGCCATGTTGACCGGGAATATCGGCAAACCGGGCACCGGGGTTAACCCCCTGCGAGGTCAGAATAATGTCCAGGGGGCTTGTGACCTGGGCGCTTTACCCAATGTCTACCCCGGTTACCAGTCTGTGGCTGACCCGGCTATTAAAGAGAAATTTGAGAAAGCCTGGGGCCGCAGTCTTGACCCGGCTCCCGGACTGACTCTTACGGAAATGTTTGATGCCGCTGACAAGGGAAAGGTAAAGGGGATTTATCTCATCGGAGAGAACCCCGTGCTCAGTGACCCCGATGCCACTCATGTCAAAGCGGCCATTGAAAAAACGGAGTTTTTCGTCGTCCAGGATATATTTATGACCGAGACGGCTCAACTGGCTGATGTTGTCCTGCCCTCGGCCAGCTTCGCCGAGCGAGACGGCACTTTCACCAATACCGAGCGGCGGGTA
>JAZFUC010000031.1:0-2131 GCA_036446995.1 Dehalococcoidales bacterium
GATGGCGGCTGATAACCTGCTGGCCGGCCTGCGGGGAGAGCTGCCCCCCAACTGCGTCAATCCGGAAGCCCTGAAAAAGTAAGCAAGTCCCCGATATGATTGGAGATGATATGAAACCGAAAGTAGCCCTTACCCGGGGGAAAAACCGGACGGAAAATATAGATGCCGCCCTTGAGCTAATCGACGGCGATATCGACCTCAAAGGCAAGTCAGACCTCTTCATCAAGGTCAACTTTGTTTCCACCAGCAATCAGCTGGCGGCTACCCACGTGGACGGGGTGCGGGGCCTGCTGGCATTCCTCCGCGAACGCTACACCGGCAAAATCACCATCGGAGAGTCCACCCTCGGCCCGGCCCGTGACGGATTTGAGAGGTACGGCTATCTGGGCCTGGAGAAGGAATTCGGGGTGAAGCTGGTCGACCTTAATCAGGAAGACTGGAAGATAGTCGACCTCTACGATAAGGACCTGGGACCGATGCCCCTTCATTTCTCCCGGCGGGTAATCGAGAGCGACTACCGCATCTCCATCGGCCCCTCCAAGACCCACGATACGGTGATTGTCACCCTTTCCCTTAAAAACCTCTCCATGGGCGGCCTGAGTCACGACCACGGGGACAAGAGGAGCATGCACCAGGGATACCCGGTGATGAACCTCAACCTCTACATCCTGGCCAAGCTGTTCCCACCCCACCTGAGCGTGATCGACGGGTTTACCGGAATGGAGGGCGAAGGACCGGGACTGGGCGACCCGGTAGACTGGGGCGTGGCCGTGGCCTCCTGCGACCCGGTGGCGGCCGACAGCCTGACCGCCCACCTGATGGGTTTCAACCCTGCGGAGATTGGCTACCTGTGGTACTGCCACAAGATGGGGCTAGGCGTGGGTGATATCGGTGGAATGGATATCCTGGGGGCCGACCCCGCTGACCTCTACCACAAGTACAAACCCCACCCCGAATATGAAGAGCAGAAACAGTGGCATGACCCGGATGTGGAGAAGCTGGTTGAGAAAATGTAATTTTCTGGTTGATTAGGCATCTGTTACAGGTGTTACAGGAAGTTTTATATTTACGCCCGATTCAACAAAATTCAATACTTCAGGCTGTTCACAGCCTCATCAACCACACCCGAACAGAACCATCAGGAGTGGGGACTTTACAAATCGGCATTCGTTATGTATAATATGTTATTGGTTCTAGTTTAGGTTATTACAAGCTCTAGCATTGGATGACCAAACTCTAACTGGATAACATAATAGAGGAGGCCATCTAATGAGTTTCGAGGACAAGTCTCTCCAGTGTGCCGATTGCGGGGCTACTTTTACCTTCGGCGTTGAGGAACAGGAGTTTTTCCAGTCCAAGGGCTACGTTAACGAGCCGAAACGCTGTCCCGAGTGCCGTCAGGCCAGGAAAACGGAACGGTATGGGAGCGGTGGCGGCTTCGGAGGCCCACGCCAGATGTTCCCGGTGGTATGCGCTGAGTGCGGCAAAGATACCGAAGTGCCTTTTGAGCCCCGTGGCGACAAGCCGGTCTACTGCAGCGATTGCTATCGTAAGGTCAAACCCAGCCGGTAAAAAGGGTTGAGGATAATTAACAGATCTATACCAGAGAGAAGGGGGGTGGTGTGATATGTCAATGCAGGTACAGATACGGGAAGGTGAATCCCAGGATTCCCTGCTGCGCCGTTTCCAGAAATTGGTGCAGACCAGCGGAGTTCTGCGTGAGGTAAAGTCCCAGCGTCATTTTATTTCCAAAGGGGAAAAGACGCGGCTGAAGGCCCAGAAGAGCGCCCGCCGCAGACGCACTTACGGATAAACCGGAGAGTAGCGCCGGATTATCTTCCGGCAGGATTATTTATCGATTAACAAGAGGGTAGCCTTCGCTACCCTCTTGCTTTCTTCCAGTGCTCAGGGTGTGAACCCGGAATTCATGACCACTGTGTCTGCGGCTTCGGCAGTTCCAGTCCGTCCACATAGAGGGCGTCTACTTTCTCATTAAAGAAGCAGAGCATACCGGCAATCCGGGCAGCCTCAGCCGCCGGGTAGGTGTAATACCAGGCGATATCCTGAAATCTTTTGCCCGCCACCTCCACAGAAAAATACTCCGCCTGGCCCTTGTAGGCGCAGCCGGTTA
>JAZFUC010000032.1:0-4795 GCA_036446995.1 Dehalococcoidales bacterium
GGCGTTATCCCGGCCGATTGTTACCACCAGCCATATATGCCCCTTGGGGAGTTAAAGCAGGAAATGGAGAGGATGACTTTCTACGGCTGGGAGGAAGAGAGCCGGCTGGTCGGCATAATGGGATTTGAACCGGTAAAAGATGTCAGTCTTATCCGTCATGCCTACGTGCTGCCGGAATGGCAGAAACGGGGAGTCGGAGATAATCTCTTAAAACATATCGTGGGGCTGGTCACCACTTCTGAGCTGCTGGTTGGCACCTGGGCCGATGCTTACTGGGCAATCGATTTTTATAAAAAACGCGGTTTCGCACTACAGCCCGGCAAAGATGAATTACTTGAGAAATACTGGGACATACCCCGGCGTCAGATTGACACTTCGGTGGTTCTCGGCTTGCGGATAAAAAAATAGCCGGGCTCCGGGGAGCACCCCCAGCCGGCCATCTTGACAGGATGACCGTAATATGGCCGTTCAATGGTTTTTTAGTTAACCGGTATTGTTTCTCCCCACACCCCATCTCCCCTGGTTTCGAGCAGTTTTACCGGTCTGATCCGGTTGGTCAGTTCTTCATCGCTCCGGCAATAGACCTTGATATAATTGGGGGTGTGGCCGGACCAGATGCCGCCGGACTGTTTTTCCCACAGCACATTCATCAGCCTGCCGGAAAACTGCCGGATGAATACTTTAGCGCATTCACCGGCTAAACCCCTTAATTTTTGATTTCGCTGCGTCCTGACACTATCTGTTATCCGGACAGCCATCTCTGCGGCGGCGGTTCCTTCCCGGGGAGAATAAGGGAAAACATGAATCCGGGCAAAACCGAGCCGTCGGCAGGTCTGGTAGCTTTCTTTAAATTCCGCCTCGGTCTCACCGGGGAAACCGGTTATCATATCCGTGGTGATGGCCGCTTCGGGTAATTGAGTCCGAATCAGGGATATGGCTTCGCAATATTCGGTCAGATTGTACTGCCTGTTCATTCGCCGCAGCAGGCTGTCACTACCGCTCTGCAGCGAGAGGTGAAAGTGGGGACAAAGCCGGTCGTCTTTCCAGAGGCTGATAAATTCCGGGGAAATTTCCCCCGGCTGGAGCGAGGAAAGTCTTAACCTGGTTAGGGATGTTTCCGCCAGGACTTTTTCAAGCAGCTCTTTCAGGCCTTTGCCGTCGTCGTCATAGGAGCCTATTTCAGTGCCGGTGAGAACCACTTCCCTGGTACCGTCAGCCACTCTCTCCATCACTTCCTTTACCACCTGATCGGCTGGCAGGCTTTTTCCCTTTCCCCGGACCAGCGGCACGATGCAGTAAGAACAGAAAGCGTCACAGCCGTCCTGGATTTTTATTAACGAGCGGGTCCTGGACGCCGGTTCGTCTTGCTCAAAACAGCTGTCTTCAGTATCAGGCGTTCCCGTGTTTAGAAGTCCGGACTCGTCCAGTTTTAGCAGTATCCCCGCCTTGTTCTCGTTGTCACTGACCAGGCTGACTCCTTCGATCCCGGCCAGTTCCCCGGGAGCTCTTTGGGCGTAACAGCCGGCGGCTACCAGCAGGGCGCCGTTGTTGCGCCGGTGGGCCAGCCTGAGCAGGTGGCGTGACTTGGCATCGGCCGTTTGGGTTACGGTGCAGGTATTCAGTATATAGATATCGGCCTCTTCTACCGAGGATACCAGCCTGTGTCCCGCCGCAGCCCACTGCCGGGACAGCAGTTCGGTCTCCGCCTGATTGAGTTTGCACCCCAGGGTATCAATGGCTATTTTCATACAGACTTACTCTTTTGAAAGGGCTCTACCGAATTGACTCAGAAAACGTAAATCCATTATACTGGTCGTAACTTTAAGCTGGCAACCTGAGGAGGGGTACCTTGGCAATCAATTCTGATAGTAGAGTGGTAGTTACCGGTATCGGCTGTTTTTGCCCGCTCGGTAATAGTATGGCAGATACCTGGGAAAATCTTATATCCGGTACCTCGGGTATTGACTGCATTACTCTTTTTGACCCTTCCGACCTGGAAACCAGGTTCGCCGGTGAAGTCAAGGGATTTGAGGCAACCGACTATATCGGTCGTAAGGAAGCCCGCCGCATGGACCGTTTCGCCCAGTTGTCCGTTGCCGCCAGCCTGCAGGCTATCGAGGAATCAGGACTACAGGTTACGGGAACAAACGAGGACCAGATTGGCATCATTGTCGGCAGCGGTATCGGCGGTCTGACCACACTCTTCGAACAGGCAAGGGTGTTGATAGAAAAAGGGCCCAGCCGGGTGAGTCCCTTCCTGGTGCCTATGATGATATCGGATATGGCCGCGGCTCAGGTGTCCATTACACTGGGGATTAAGGGGATTAATCTGGGAGTTACTTCGGCCTGCGCCAGCGGCTCGGACGCCATCGGCGTTGCCTATGAACTTATCAAGCGGGGCGATGCCCAGATTGCTATTTCCGGGGGAAGTGAGGCGATAGTCAACCTCCTGGGACTGGCCTCATTCGGAGCATTGAAGGCTCTTTCAACGCGGAACGATGACCCCAAGCTGGCTTCCCGCCCTTTCGATACCGACCGCGACGGGTTCGTCATCGGTGAAGGCGCTTGTATCCTGATATTGGAGAACCTGACTCACGCTCAGGAACGGGGGGCCAATATCCTGGCTGAAATCGCGGCCTATGCCGCCAGCGGTGATGCCTTTCATATCACCCAGCCGGATGGAGAGGGACACGGGGCTATTAAGGCGATGAAACTGGCCCTGGACAAGGGGGGATTTGCTCCCGCTGATGTTGATTATATTAACGCCCACGGCACTTCCACTCAGATGAATGACCAGGTGGAAACCCTGGCCATGAAGGCTGTCTTTGGTGAGGAGGCCTACAATATACCGGTCAGTTCTACCAAGTCAATGACGGGACATCTGATCGGGGCCGCCGGGGCTGTTGAAGCCGCCGTCTGTATTATGGCGATTCAAAAAGGAATTGTCCCGCCAACGATAAACCTGACCAACCAGGCCGCGGAATGTGACCTGGACTATGTGCCCAATGTTGCCCGTGAGGTTGTGGTCAATACGGCAATGTCCAACACCTTCGGTTTTGGAGGCCACAACTCGGTGCTGATTTTTAAGAAATACAGCGAGGCATAAATTTGAGCCACAGCCGCTGGAATCTGCTGCCTCCGATCCCCGACGGGAATATTTTCCGTGCCCTGGATTTCTCACCACTGGTGCTTCAACTACTCTATAACCGCGGGCTCACCGAGCCGGACCAGATGACGGCTTTTGTTGATGCCGATGAAAGCCTCTCCGGCGACCCTAACCTGCTGCCCGGTATGCATCAGGCGGTTGCCCGGCTCTACCAGGCAATGCTTTCCAACGAGACTATCGCCGTCTACGGAGACTTTGATACAGACGGCACTACTGCCACCGCTTTGCTTGTCCAAGGGCTGGCACTGTTGAAGTGCCGGGCCATTCCTTACATACCCCATCGGATGACGGAAGGGTACGGGCTGAAAACTGCCGCCCTGGAGAAACTGCAGCAGGAGGGCGTCAGTCTGGTGGTGACTGTCGACTGCGGTATCACCGCTGTCGACCAGGTAAAGAAAGCCGCTAAAGCAGGACTTGACATAATTATAACCGACCATCATACTCCCCAGCCGGATGAAATACCTCCGGCCTGTGCCGTGATAAACCCCAAGCTGTCCGGCTCTGATTATCCTTTCGTAGAACTGGCTGGTGTCGGCGTGGCCCTCAAGCTGCTGCAGGCGCTGTTTCGCAGTCTCGGCAAAGAGAAACAGTTATCCGTCCTCTTTGACCTGGTAGCCCTGGGAACAATCGCTGATATGGTGCCCCTGCTGGGTGAAAACCGCTATCTGGTAAAGCAGGGTCTGAAGCTGCTCAGTGATTCGCCCCGCCTGGGTATCAGGGAAATGGTCGTCCAGTCCGGACTGAAAAGTTCCGGGATAGACAGCCAGAATGTGTCCTGGACGCTTGCTCCCCGTTTAAATGCCGCCGGTCGGCTGGAGCACGCTATGGGCAGTTACCGGCTGTTGATGACGGATTCAGAGGAAGAAGCTGAAAGCTTGGCCAAATGGCTGGAGCAAAAAAACGCCGAGCGGCAGAAGCTGACCGCCCGGTCGCTGGAAAAAGCAAGGGAGCAGGTGCTGGCCCAGGGAGACGCGCCCATTTTGATTGCCAGCGACGGTGATTTCCTGGCCGGGATTGTGGGACTGGTAGCCGGCCGACTGTCGGAAGAGTTTTACCGGCCGGTAATCGTTCTCAGGACCACGGAAAACCTGAGCGGCGGCAGCTGCCGGAGCATCCCGGAATTTGATATCATCGCTGCCCTGAACCAGTGCAGCCACCTGCTGACTCACTTTGGAGGGCACGCCAGGGCGGCCGGGCTAAGTTTGTATACCAGGGATTTGCCCCGTTTGAAGGAGGAGCTCATAACCCTGGCCGCCACCGGGCTGGATGGAGTGGACCTGCGCCCCAGGATAAATATTGACGCTGAAGTGCTTCTCCCTGATATGGCCGGGGATACGTTCTCATCGATTCAGCAGCTGGCCCCTTTCGGCCAGGGTAATCCGGCCCCTACTTTCATCAGTCGGGGAGTGGAGGTGCTTGACTGCCGCACAATGGGTAACGGCGGAAACCATCTCAGGATGAAATTGAAACAGGCTGGTTCGCAGTGGGACGCGGTGGGATTCGGACTTGCCAGCTACCTGCCTGATATGTCCAAGCATATTGATATTGTCTATAACCTGGAGATAGACCGCTGGAAAGGACAGGAAAAGCTGAGGCTTAACCTGGCGGATTTCAGAGCGACTGCCTAGA
>JAZFUC010000033.1:0-2921 GCA_036446995.1 Dehalococcoidales bacterium
TCGGGATTATGGAAGTCCAAGTCATAATCTCCACCGGTTTCTCTGAAGATGACCCCGGTGGCTTTAAACGGTTCCGAGCGGAAGTCCGCATCCATTTTCGCCAGAGGTATATCCATATCTTCAAAATGAGACTGGTCGTCACTGCCGGTGTATATCCGGGTTACTTTCATCCGCTTTCTCCTGTAATTTAAGCATTATTTCCCCAATTGTACATTTGAGGGGAATGGAAACACAACAGGAGCGCCGGTTAAGACGCTCCTCCGGTCATTAGCAGACTATGAAGGAAACCGAACTGCACCGCCGCTATAAAGAGCGGGATATTGAGCTGGCAATCTAACGCTTATTTACTTAAAAAATATCATGATAAAACCGTTCGCCCTGAGCCTGTTGAAGGGGGTCGTTGTGGTTCGACAAGCTCACCACGAACGGCGTAAATGATAAGCTTAACGGAGAAGATCCAGGGCACTTCGGATAAGATCGGCCTGGATTTGGGGGCGGCCTTCAGGATGTGCTCAGCCCGGGAATTCTTGAAGGCGCCGCAGACGCAGAATTTGGCAATTATAATGCCACCCGGCTATTTACCGGGTTAGGCTAAAGCTACCTGTTGTGAACAACACCATGCCATCTCTTTTAACAGACCGCCTTCTTGTTGTTTTAAGCGCTGTCAGGGTACTCCGTGCTCACAGGTTGTCCCTGCGGATGTCTTAAAACAATCTCTATAAACTCTGAACTCGGCAATATCATAAATACTCCGTCTATCTGTCGCTCACCAGCACCGAAGGTTGCTTTTACGACGAGAATATCGTCCCCCTCCTGCATGTTCTTTGCCAGAGCAATATCCAGGATTGCTCCGGCCATATCTATCATCACCGTGGGTGGCGAAATCAGTAAATTAAGTCCGCTGACATCGGCCATGGCATTTAAGAAAAGTGAACCGGTTACGTTACCCATTTCACCCAGGATAGAGTCTTCCAATGACCCGAGACCCTGAGTTGAACCGGGTGGTAAATCCTTCTGCATATCTATCAACTCGAAGGCTATTATGGGCTCGTGTATCAGCATGAGATGTCCGGTGGCATCCCCACTGACTTCCAGATTTATTCCGACAACAATATTATCAGGACCTCCCAGTAACGCGGCGGCATCTTTGGCCGGATACTGTTTTAAATCGAGAGAAGTCACAACCAAGTTGTGACCTACCATCTTGGAGAGACCTGATAAGGAGCTGACAATCGCTCTACTGACAAGCCAGGTCCAGATAACCATTTCGTTCCTGGAAAACATCAACTGTTGCACAAAGTAACTCCTTTTCCGGTTTAATATTACCAGCCTGATTGTTCGATATTGCTAAAGGGATTCACCCGCCGCCATTCCCAGTTCCCTCTCACCCTGATAACCATATAGCTTAAATAGTAAACAAAACATAAACATACGAGGTGATATTATTAACATCTCATATTAATCAGTAAATTTGATATATTCGCTATAAGCTAATTATACCAATTACAACCGAATATTCACCCCTCCGGCCGCCGAATTGAATAAAAAAAGATTGGTGTGCTATTCTAAATCAAATCAATGAATTTGGGAAGGTGGATATGACAGAACTGTTCAAGCCAGTGAATATCGGCAAGCTGGAGCTGAAAAACAGGGTGGTAAGGTCAGCCACCTGGGACGGAGCCGCCGACGATAAAGGGGCCGTGACCGATTCCTCGCTGGAGCTCTACCGTGAACTGGCCCGGGGAGGCATCGGCCTTATCGTATCGGGGCACGCTTTTGTTTCTTCACACGGGCAGGCGACGCCGAGCCAGTACGGCATCCATACCGATGATATGATACCCGGCCTGAGAAAGTTGACGGAGGCCGTCCACCGGGAGGGGTCGAAGATTGCCGTCCAGATTACCCACTGCGGTATCAATTCTCTGCACCTCCGCCGTCAGGGCCTGCCCGTCCATGTTGTATCTGGCAAGGACGGTGTTAAAGGCCCTCAGCAGGAGATGAAGGATGGCGATGTTGAAGAACTTGTAAATGATTTTGCGGCCGCGGCCGGGCGGGCCGTGGAGGCCGGTTTTGATGCCGTCCAGCTCCACGGTGCCCACGGTTACCTGATGAGCCAGTTCCTCTCTCCGCTTTTTCACAGCCGCAGCGATAATTGGGGCGGCATCCTTGAAAATCGGAGCCGGTTCCACCTGGAGGTTATCGAGCGGGTGCGAAAGACAGTGGGTGAAGACTATCCCTTGTTTATTAAGTTCGGCGTCCAGGATGACGAGGAAGGCGGGCTGTCCCTGGATGAAGGCATAAAGACGGCCCGGGCTATGGTGGATAAAGGCCTGGATGCCATCGAAGTCAGCGCCGGGGTCGGCGCCGGCCGGGCGGTGCCCCGGAAATCGGAAGGCGATCCGGAAGAGACGCCTTACAGAAAGCGGGCGGCCGTTCTGAAGAAGGCTATTTCCGTCCCGGTTATCCTGGTGGCCGGAATCCGCCATCTGGAGACGGCCGAGGATATTCTGGACAGCGGCGATGCTGACCTTATCTCATTATGCCGGCCCTTCATCCGCCAGCCGGACCTGCTCCTCCTCTGGCAGAGGGGTGAAGATGCCCCGGCCACCTGTATTTCCTGTAACAAGTGCATGCCCGGCAGCGGTCTGGTGCTGTCCTGCGGTGAGGACCGGCGGCTGCGGGAAGAAGCCGGCTCCGTTAACTGATGCCGCCGTCTATCCGGGAAAAGGGGCTGGTATTCCATCACACCTGATACCGCCTGTTGCTGTTCGGCCTCATTCATTGCCTGGTATCTTTCAGCCAAAATACACTTGACTTCCCCTGATTAACCGTCGAGTTTATTTTGTGCTATATTAGTGAAATATAATAAAGACAGAACGGTCAATAATCTGGCAGAAAGGTGATGTTATGGAAAAGATAAT